>NZ_LPVS01000011.1:0-143076 GCF_014843905.1 Mesorhizobium silamurunense
CCCCAACAGCAGATCCACGCGCGCAACACCACCGGTTTTGCCCCGGTTACCGCTCTGCGAAATGTCGGCGTCGATTGCGTGATGGGCCACTACATTCATGAGGAACGTGATTGTCGAGAATGTGGTCGCGTCTGGCAACAGCCGAACGAAAAGGCGTCTGACCTCAATCTTGGCCTGTCCTTGATCACCGACGCCTGGAATGACGTTTTTGACCGCGCCTACCTGCTCACTGCCGATTCCGATCAGGCGGCCACAGCTCGATTCCTCCGCGAAACCTTCAAAGAGAAAAAGTCATTGGTGACTGTCTCGCCGCCAGGCCGAAATTTCTCTGCGAATATCACACAATTTAGCGAGGGGCGCATAGCGTTGACGAGGGAGCATATAGAGCGGTCTGTTTTCCCGGCCACCATAATGGGTAACGGCCCTCCTGGTCGTCGGCCACGCGAATATGATCCACCTGCCGATTGGGTCCATCCCGACAATCGACCACAGAAAAAGGCCGAGGCTTGATAAGCAGATTCCTCTTGCTCTGGTGGTACGTCGTGCTCGCATTCGCTGCGATCGCAAATCCACTCGTTGCAATCTTTCAACTCTATCGCGGCGATCTAGTTGGAGGAGCATTCTTTACAGCTTTCACCGCAGCATCGTGGCTGGTGGCGCGCAATGTGCTTCGTGACGTGCGAATGTGGAGAAGGAGGACGTAACAGATGGTCATTCCGTATCTTTCAATTGTCACGAGCCTCGTCGCGGCAGGGCTGGGCATCAGAGCGGCAACCATCCCTATCAGGGACAGCATAGACGACATGATGCCTGACATCGGCCGACGGGGAAAATGGGCCAGCTGGGCAGCGGTCGCGGCTGGCGTGTCGGTGGTGTTGCAAGCACTGGATAGGCTTTGGCAGTAGCCGTTTACATCGCCGCAATCGGCGCCGTGATGCTCGCCGGCGCGGTCTGGTCCTTTCGCCGCGGTCGCTTGGTCAGATCCGCGGCCTGCCTGCTGATGGCCGCCGTGTGCGTCTATGCGTTGATGCTTGCGCCGGCTCGCTCAGAGCCAGCGCTGACCCTGATCGCACGTTGCGAATTCTTCCTGCAAACGATGATGTACCGTCGCGGCCTGATCTACCGGCCGACCAAAGCGACCGAGCGAGCCGATCCGCCGGTCGTCACAGTCGAGTTCGAGACGCGGAACCGGGCGCACGCACCAGGCCGATCGGTTATCGGCACCTGCGAATTTGCTCAGGATCATCGGCATATCTCGTTCATCACCTTGGATGGATTGCGCGCCCAGATCGTATACGACTAGGCCCAAGCGGAGGCCCGCCAGCGCGCGTTCTGTCTGGCCGCTGTCCAACACGGGCGATGTGCTTCCCGCGCTCTGGCGCTTCCCGCTGGCCTGAATTTTTGCTTTCCTACGGCGCTCACGGCAATGCTGATACGAGAGGGAGGAGACGCGATGGCTAGGGAAGCCGACTATCAGGATGACGACATAGTGGTCATCTCGCGCAACCCCCTTGTAGGCAAATTGCTGCTGATCACGGAAGACGACGAAGAGATCGATCTTCATCTTGAGAGGGATAGCGCCGAAGCGCTGATGAGCGCGCTGGGTGCCTTCCTGATGGAGGGCGCGATCGGCCCCTTATAGCAACCCGCCAGCGGGAAGCCCGCTTGCGCGCGCCTCCTTTGCCTTTGACGGGCGATCCCTCTAAAATGTGCAGAAGAAAATAAGGGGAAAGGCTTATGACTGAGCCTGACGCTGCGCACGAAGCAATCGTCGATACGTGGCGTGGTTTTGGCGCCTCTGATTATGAGTACTTTGAGCGGTACGAGGATCCTGAGCTGCTGGCTTGGTTTTGGGCACCGGCGAGCCGCTTTCGCAAAGCTTTTGAGCGATATTTGGATTTGGATGATGTGCTTGAGATAGCCAGCGGTGCTGGACGCCATTCGGCGCAGATCGTGGGCCGCTGCAGGCGGCTGACGTTGATCGATACTTCAGTCGACGCCACCGCATTAGCCAGGAAACGGTTTTCAAGCGCTTCTCATGTGACCGTGACGCTTTCGCCGGACGGCAAGAGTCTACCATTTGAAAAGGGGCGTTTTTCCTCTGTTTTCAGTTACGACTCGATGGTTCATTTCGAACCGCTGACCGTGGCGTCGTACATCATGGAAGTCGCCTCCGTCTTGAAGCCGAGGGGGCGAGCCGTCCTTCATCATTCGAACTACTCGGAAAATCCAACCGGAACATTCAAGGAAAATCCCGATTGGCGGAACTTTATGCCAAAGGGATTTGTCGAGCATGTTAGCTCGCGTGCCGGGCTGACCATCATCGAACAGCAGGCGTTCCCCTGGAATGGGAATAGCGAAACTGACGCTCTCACTGTCGTGGAGAAGGTTTAACGGCGCGAGGACACGACCTTCGCCGCCCACCTCGCTGTGCGCATTCGGCCTCCGCTTATCTGGCGTCGCCGCATGGTTTGTGAACACTATTTTAATCGCCTTGCCCAGTGCGATCTGGTTCTATCTGCGCCGCGACTTCATCGGCATGGCCCCCTGTCGCAGGCTTGGCTCTCTACGTGCTGCTCAGCTAGCCCGTCTTAGGCTCGGCTCTGGAGGCCGCGCGTCTGCTCGGCCGCAAAGTGGTAGCGCGTCAAGGCTTCCCGCTCGCGCTCGCGTTCCAGCCGGATAGATTCTCTCGGGCAACTGCTGCCAGTGATCTCAGTCTCGGCTGGGGCTCGCCTACGTTTCAGCCCGGCGACCGTGGCTGGGTGGCGGGTTTGGCCGCCGGGCCAAGCCGGAAAACGGGGTTAGGTTCGCCGGCCGGTGAGGTTTATAGGCCAGCTTGCGGCGCTGCCAACTTGGCAAAACTAGGGTGTTTGGCTTGCTCTATTCACAAATTGGATGAGCCCAGAGTCGCGACCCGAAGTATGCCTGCCCTGTTCCGATTCCGAGCCCCCGCCGGTTAGGTCCGGCGTCCACTGGCCTACCCCGCCAGAGCGCCGGGCCGCTCCCGTTTCAGGGGCAAGCCGTCCAGCCCTTGCGCTTATCCGGCGTCGCCGCATGGTTTGGCAATTACTAAATATGAAGCCCGCTGCCAAAGAGCCGGGTGCAGCGGGCCTCATTTACAGCCGGAGAGAGTGGGGGGAAACGCAAGATTGAGGTCCATGGCGGTTCCTTTCCGTGATCGCGGAATTTGTGTTTTCAGCTTGTTTGAAGCATTGTCCGCGCGGGGAGATTGCGCAGCATGAGGGAACGGTTCGGAGATCGCGGCGCTGAAAGCTTCAGCACCACGCTGCCGGCAATGATCGAGGAGATGAAGGCGGCGCCCGAGGCGATGCAGCCCTCGAAGTTCTGGCAAGACCTGAACCGGCGGCATGCCGAGCGCATGGCATCGACCGGGATCGCAAATTTCAAGCGGACGCTGGCCAAGGACTATTTTACTTGGATGCGGGTCCTGCCCTGGGACCCGCAAATCCGTTTTCTGATCGGCCACCTGCCGCCCGCAGCGTCACTCCGGGCCGCGCTTGGTGTCATGTCGCCGTTAAAGCATCGCCATATTCCGTTGTTCGAGGGCTTCGCCCTGAACTTTCTCACCCGGCTCGTCTGGCAATATGCCGGGCAGGAATGCCCGGAAGAGATCGCGGCCCTGTCGGAGCCATCCGTCGGAAACCCGCCGGCCATCCGCATCGGCGGAAGACTTGTTTCCCAGGATCTTGCCAATTCAATCCTGGAATACAAATCGGTCGAGCCGGTCGCGACAGGGACGATCTGCGAGCTCGGTGGCGGCTACGGCCGAACAGCGTTCGTCATTGCCTCGCTGCGTCCGACCGTCAGATACATCATGGTCGATATCCCTCCGGCTCTCGGGGTCGCCCAGGAATATCTCTGCCAGGTGTTTGCTGACAGGAAGCATTTCCGCTTTCGTCCCTTCGGCAATTTTGAAACCGTTCGCGACGAATTCGAGGCGTCCGCGCTTGCCTTCCTATTGCCTCATCAACTTAAACTTCTGCCGGATTCCACCGTCGATCTTTTCGTCAACATCTCATCGCTGCACGAAATGCGGCTCGACCAGATCGAGTGCTATCTGTCGGAAATCCACCGCCTCGTTCGCCCGCAGGGACATTTTTACCTGAAAGCCTGGCAAGTTTCGAAAATCCCGTTCGAAGGGATTGTCATCCGGGAGAGTGACTACCCATTGGAACGATGGGATCGCGTCTATCGCCGGCTTCCGAAGGTCCAGGCGAGCTTCTTTGAAACCTTGCTTCGGAAACCGAAAAATTGACACGCCCGCTCATGCGCTCAGTGCCGGAGCAACACTTGCGGCAAGTATTCGGCCGGGCATGACTGGGGAGGTGGGGATGCTCCGTCTGATAGGCACAATAGCATCACTGGCTCTATTTTGCGGTGCAGCGGCGGCCGAAGAACGATCGTGCGAAATGCTCGGCACCTTGCTCTCTAACGGCAACTGTCAGGATGGCGACATAGCCAAGATTGCCGGCATTCGCGCTGACGATGTCCCAGACGCGATCCAAACCTATTGCGACTTCGGTTCCCAAATCCTGACCTTGCCGGACAAAGGCGTAATGACCCAGATTTCGGGCCAGTCTCAGTATGTGGTGCTCTGCAAGTTTCATGAGCGACCGTCTGCACCGAAGAACTAATAGCAGGAAAAACCTTAATGGCTGCAAACAAAGAGCACTGGAAAGCTTTCCGAGCGGAGCTGAGCGAATCGCTTGAAAACGAACGCCGGTTCATTGCCACGGCCGAGGCTGGCCAGACGGGAATTTGGCAAGTTGAGCCAGGCAAAGGAAAGGTCGACACTACTGCGGCGCATATTGCGCAATCGAAGCGAGCAGTTGAGGTTCTTGCCGGACTAATTGCCAAAATCGACCAAGACCATTTGGCCGAGTGAGCCCTGTCCCGCTCTACATCTACCGCCGAAGCGGAAGACTCCGCTGGTGGATAAGCCGACATAGCGAGCATAAGCGGTCGCTAAGAACTGGTGCGAAGACGCCATAAGGGTGGGGATTCACATCCGCCGCGTTCCGATCTAGAATCTTCGGCATGGAAGCGATCTTTGATGACCTTTCCAGTGCTCTCAGGGAGCCACGCGCAGACGTTTCGGCTGCTGTCCGCGCCTTTGCCCTAGACATTGCCGGCAAGCTCTTCCTGGGCATTGCCATTGGCCTTGGCGTCGCCATCGGGCTGGCCATCGCCGGCTGATCTTAGACAGATCCACCAATGACGCGCGGATGGTCAGTTACCGACGTACCTGTCACGCTGCTGGCCAGAGTGTCTCTGAGTTCATGAATGTCTCGGACAAGTGGCGCATAGGCCACTGTCAACGATGTGGGCCGGATCGTGCTCGGCGCATAGCCTTTCGCCAGCGCTGCTATCTCATCGCTGGTTAAGTTCGTTGACCAATATCCGATCTCTGCGATTTCCCCGACGTAAGCTGACCAAAATCCGTTTAGTTGGCTGCACGCAATGGAATAGGTAGGCGTGAGGTTGTTTCCCCAATTGCTTGAGGAATTGCCGGAGACCTCGGAGACGCCGTCAATAAACAGAGCGTTGGCCTGTCCGCTGCTTCTGTTGAAATTGAAAGCGACATGACGCCAATTTCCGTCATTCAAGTTGGATGTGGAAATCAGCGTGATACCTGCCGGGGTGGACGAGGGGTAGCCGACCGCAGTCAGTTTGTTCGCCGTATTGTTCAATAATATCCCGAAGCCCAACCGGCTGCCGGTGCTCCAATGCGACATCACAGAGACATTGGACGTGGTTTGGGTTGTCTTCAGCCAAAACGCAAAGCAGCCCACTGAGGGCTGGGCAGGCGTTGCTGTCCTCGACCAGGAAAATTGATCCGTGCCGCCGGCATTGCTCCTCGCCATCTCACTGCCCCACCATCATGACGCGCAGCAACTCGGCATCACCGGTCGCTGTGTCGTTGGTGACATCGCGCTCGATCTTCAGCCGGAACGCTTCGCCAGCAGCCAGGTTGTCCATATCGTCAGGCGATGACCCGCTGCCGATGTTGACGCTCATCTTCAGGACTTGGCCGCTGGTGCCGGGGACAGTCGTCGCGGTAATCGTCTGGGTGGCCGAAAAGCTGTCGCCGTCGATATCGTGGCCCGATGCATTGATGCGCTCGATCGAGACAAGCCACCCCACCGTTCCGCTCGTAGCCGAAGTGAGCGCGCACCAGACAGAAACCGTCAGGCCGGCGCCGGCATAATCGGCTGGTAGAACTCCGGTGAAGATCGCCGCTTCCTGGGTGGTGGCGTCGAAGTCCAGGCAGGGATGCCCGTTGCGGCTGTCCAACGTCGCGTAGTTGCTTGTCGGCGGCTCATTGACCAGAGGAGACCACTGTAGCTGCCAGGCGCTACCGCTGCCGCCACCGCCAGATACCGCCGCCCAAATGGGATTGAGTCCAGCTCCTTGTGTTTTGAGGTAGTAGCCGCTGGTTCCAGCCGCCAGCCGCCGCCACTGAGCCGGCGAGCTGTTGTCATAGTAGAGGATGTCGCCGGCTGAGGCTCCCTGGAAGGCGTCGATAGACCAAACCGAACCACCGCCGGAAACTGTAATGTCGCCCCTGTCGCCGTCGCTGACGCCGATCGCTCCGGTTGACGATGCCGTGAACCCGTAAAGCCCTGGAGATGAACCGTTGGTATAACCGATGAATATCTCGCCCGGTGCGACGGCCTTGGTCAGCGCCGTCTCAGGGGAACCACCATCGGTGCTTTTCAGCGTGACGGTATATGTCGCGTCGCTGTTGTGGAACTCGAAGGGTCGCTTGATGGCTGGGAGAATGAGCGTTCGGGCAGCCGAGAGTGCAGCGCTCGGCTTGAAGATCATCGCGGAGCGGTATTGTGTCGAGTTCAGCGTGACATTGCCGGCCGAGAAGTCGACGGAATAAGTATCACCAAAGGCATTGCCCAGAGCGGCATCAGCGTCATTGCTCGTTTGCCATTGCCCGTCGGCCTGGCCATCTGCGATCACTGGAAAATTGAGATCATGCGCCATCGGCGAGGCCCTTTAGTTCGCGCTCAGCAAGCGCCATTGCGAGCTTCAAGACTTCCTCGCGATCGAAGCCCAAGGCCTGGCATTTCGCTTGGAATCGCGTGAACTCCAGCACGACGGGAAAAAGCCGGCTGGGCTGCTTGCAGCCAGGTTCGAACATCGCCGGATCGAAGAGGATGCTAAGGCTATCCATCGTTTCCCTTTCTTGGGTCATTTCGACGTCTCCAAAAGCGCCCGTTGCAGCTCGACCGCTTGCTCGTACGATTGGTCGAAAAGGGTGGTCCTAGAATTGGGCGGACGTTCGGGATCACAGCCGAGCGGTTCGATATCGCGCGGCAACGGACTCATTTCCCATGGTCGCAAGCTCAGGGCACGATGCAGGGCCAGGTAGTCATTTGCCTTGAATGCTTCGACCGCCGCCTGCGAGATCCTGCGTTTCACATTTCTGTTTCGTGGTGTGCGTTTCGTCGGCATCAGGGTGCTCCGAACTCGCGATAAGCCGCCGGTAATTGCTGAGTGTCGGTCGGTGTCCATTCGGCTATGAAGCGGGCACCGAAGCGCTTCCAGGCATCCGCCATTTGCTCTTTGAATGCAGCTCGTGCCGCCGGCATTTCCGCCACAGGAACGATCCGGTTTACCGGGTCGACGATGCCGAACTCGCTTAATTCATTGAAGCCATCGTTTCCGGTCTCGAATGCCTCTCGCCATGCCTTGTACTCGGCATTGCCGCCGATATGCCGGCGCCGGATGGGGCTTCGCTTTGTCGCCATCGCTCAGCCTCCATAACCGGGACCGGCAGGGCGGCCGGGCCCGCCATGGAGAGGTTCCAAATCCAAGCCAAGCCGCGCCAAGGTTCTGATGCAGAGGCTCCGCGCTGCCGTTTCGTGCTTCAGCCCCGGATGATCCTTCAAGCCTGCTTTCGTGCGGATGACAGCGCCATCGGCATCGATCTGCGCCTTCAATGCCTCCGCCCGATCGAGCGCCTGGCACGCGGTGACAAGGAACTCGATGCCGGCAGCATCTTCGATGGCGTATTGAGCAACTACCGAACGCCAGAGAGCCATGCCGTGCTGGCCGAGCGGCCTAGGTGGCGCGCAGGTCAAAGGCGGGTTGTCGGCAACGAGTTTCAGATTTTTAGGCACTAGGGTTTTGTCCTTTGAATGTTTTCCTCAATTTCATGCGCGAAAGGGGACCAGACCGGTCTCCGAGGGGATCGACCTTCGGACGAGATGGCCCCCCGGGGTCTGCATGGTCATCCGATCGGCCTCCAACCATCAGGACGAGCGGCGGCGCGCCATTCATCGTGGTTCAGGCTGTTCTCATCGATCGGCATGGGCAGAGTGTCGAATGACTGCATCCACATCGCATCATCGATATAGCCGCAGAGCGCTATGGTGCGGTTGTCCTCGCACAGCACGACATCAATCTGATCAAACGCTGGTGCTGGCATGCGCCTTCTCCATCTTCTCGACTGCACCGCGCTTGACCGCGAGCTTCCACACCATTGGCGCGTCGTTTGGGCGGACGCCTCTGCTCCGGATCTGAGCGTGCCAAAGACCGCCTTGGTGGCTCACGAAGTCGCCTGGCTGGTACTGCGCTTCACTGCTTCATGCGCCCTGGTATGGCAGGCCATTCGCTTCGGCCAACGCTGGTGTCAGCGACAGCAGGAAGTTGGCGGATACGGGCCGCCTTTCTCTTGGCAGGCGCTTTTGCGACTGCTGCGCTGCTTGTCCTCTTTTTCCCCCAATGCTCGGGTGGACCGCTTGCCGGGCTGAGCGACTACGTACGCGACAATTGGCTTTCGCGCGTCGGGCAGGAACACAGCGCCTTCCTCAGCCCGGACTTTTTGAGCTCCGGCCGTTTCGCCAGGTTTTCTTTGGCCATTCTGGGCGCGGCCGCGACATGCAGCTTGGCCCTGTTTGACACAAGCAGAAGGCGCACCTGGATAGTCCTTGCGCTTTTTTCCACAGTCGGGCTCCTGCTGGGGCTGCTCTATCTGCGATACTTCCGCTTTTTCCCGCTCTTTGTTGCCCCCGGCCTAGCCCTGCTCATTTACCAGGGCTTACCAGCCCGGCTGGCGCTAGGGCGCTATTTCGGCACCAAGTCCAACGACGAATTGCCGGGCGTCTCTGTTCTTGCAGCTCCCGGAGTGGCGATTATCGCCATTCTTTTTGTGGGGCATCTGGTTTGGCCTCCCCGGGAAACGAAACTTCTCGGCATCGATATCGCCAAGGCCTGCGAGAAAGCCGGCGCCGGTCCGCATTTCGTCTGGCCGGATGGCGCGCGGCTGTTCGCACCTCCCAACATCGGGGCCGCCGGTTTGGGGTCTCCTGTCGGGCTCGACGTCGTGGCCGTCCCTTTTCACACATCGGCCAAGGGCATTGAGCGCGTCCTGCGATTTTTCGATCCGGCTACGCCCGATCCGGCGCGGCTGCTTGACGAAACCAAGGCCACCCATGTTGCGGTCTGCCGCGTGGAGGAGAGAACACTCCGGTCGGTCGAAGCTCAATTTCCGTTGGCCAGCCGATTGGCCACGGGAAAGCCACCAGACTGGCTGGCGGAGTGTCCCGTTGCGGGCCCGCTGCGCATCTATCGATATTCGGCGGCGGGCGGCCCTTCCGGCCAATGCCCTGTCGCGGGCCAATGAGCCGTAATGCGGTGACGCCTGTCAGGGCGTGATCGGGTTCAATTTCAGATGCTGGACCAGGATGATGGTCTTGGCGTCGACGATACGGCCGTCGGCAATGCCGGCCAGCGCCTCGTCGAGCGGCATCTCCAGAACCTCGATGTCCTCGCCTTCCTCCGGCGCTCCGCCGCCATCGGAGATGCGGTCGGCCGGTGAATAGCGCGCAGTGAAGAACCAGAGCCGTTCCGTCACGCTGCCGGGGCTCATATAGGGCGCGAACAGCCGCTCGACGTCCTTCAGACGATAGCCGAGCTCCTCTTCCGCTTCCTTGCGGATGCAGGTTTCCGGATCGTTTTCGTCGAGCAGGCCGGCGCAGGCCTCGATCAGCGGCTCGCGATGGCCGGTGGCATAGGCCGGATAGCGGAACTGCCGCACCAAAAGCACCGTCGAGCGTTGCGGATCGAAGGGCAGGATCACCGCGCCGTCGCCGCGGTCGTAGGTCTGCCGGGTCTGCGTTTCCCAGCGCCCGTCGCGGCGGCGATAGTCGAGCACCGTCTTCTTGAGCACCGCCCAGTCGTCGGACAGGACTTCTTCAGAGCGGATACGGACGCGATCTTCCATGGTGAACTCCGTGCTGCCGGCAAGCGTTATCGGCGAACTGGTGCCTGCGCAATCCTGGAAACCGACTGGTCCAGCAAGACTTTCACCGGCTCGTGTCTGGCGCGAAATGCCGCGGCTGCCTAGATAGCGGTATCTCTCCCAGGAGCCCCGTCTCATGACATCATCGCTTTTCCAGCCGATCACCCTCGGCGGCCTCACCTTTCCCAACCGCATCGCGGTAGCGCCGATGTGCCAGTATTCGGCCGAGGACGGGTCCGCCAGCGACTGGCATCTCCACCACTGGATGAACCTGGCCATGTCCGGCGCCGGCATGGTGACCGTCGAGATGACCGACGTCGAGCGGCGCGGCCGCATCTCGCATGGCTGCCTTGGTCTCTACTCCGATGACAACGAGGCTGCGGCCAAGCGCACGCTCGATGCCGCCAGGCGCGTCGGCGCGCCCGGCACCAAGTTCGGCGTCCAACTCGCCCATGCCGGCCGCAAGGCCTCCAACAGGAAGCCTTGGGAAGGCGGCGGTCCCCTGCAACCGGGCGAGGATCCCTGGCAGACCGTTTCGGCCTCGGCCATCGCCTATGACACCGGGTGGAATGTACCGCACGCACTGGACGAGGGAGAGATAAAGCAAGTCATCGGACGTTTCGCCGAGGCGGCCGCGCGGGCCGAGCGCGCCGGCTTCGACTTCATCGAACTCCACGCCGCTCACGGCTATCTGATCTTCCAGTTCCTGTCGCGGCTCTCCAACCAGCGCACCGACCGCTGGGGCGGCTCGCTGGAAAACCGCATGCGCTTCGCCGTCGAAATCGCCAGGGCTGTGAAGCAGGCCGCACCGGGCCTGATGCTGGGGGCGCGCCTCTCGGTGAAGGAATGGGTCGACGGCGGCTTCGAGGTCGAAGAAGCGATCGAAGTGGCCAAGGCACTGAAGGCGGAAGGCGTCGCCTATCTCTGCTGTTCCAGCGGCGGCAATTCGCCATTGCAGAAGCTGCCCAGCGGTCCCGGTTACCAGGTGCATCTGGCGGAAGCCGTGCGCAAGGGCGCCGACATTCCGACGCGCGCCGTAGGCCTGATCGACGATCCCAAGCAGGCCGAGACGATTTTAGCCGATGGCCGCGCCGACATGGTGGCGCTGGCGCGCGCCTTCCTCGCCGATCCGCGCTGGGGCTGGCGCGCGGCGGCGACGTTCGGCGAGGAAATCCGTCCGGCGCCGCAGCTGGCGCGCTCGGTGACGACGATGCAGCACTGGATGAAGGCGGCCGGCTGAGCGGCTGTTTCCATAGGTGACGCAGGGGCTGAGACCTTTGGGCGCAGGCGCCCCGCCACGATTGCAACCAAATTGGCCGTTTTGCGTTGGCGGCCATGACAGACAGCAAGCCGTTTGAAAAGCCGGTGGTGGTCGAGCTCGGCCATGTCGGCAAATATCGCCAGATCCGCAGCACCCGCGAAGCCGCCGAGTGCCTGATGACCGTTTGGCCGCTCAATCGCGGCCAGCGGCATCGTGATGCTCTCGACACTTGCCTCAAGGCGCTGGAAGGTTATCGTTCGACGGCGGACGCACGCCGCGCGTTGATCGAGGCAGCCGAGGAATCTGAAGTGTTGGTTCCCGAAGACAGGTTGCCTGACGAAAAGCTGCATTGAGCAAGCAAGGGCTTCTCGACCGGAGGATTCCATGGCGAAACTGACTTACAAGATCGTCGAGCATGACGGCGGCTGGGCCTACATGGTCGGCTCGACTTTTTCAGAAACATTTCCCACCCGCCAGGACGCGCTGCGCGCGGCTGAAATTGCTTCGGCCGAGCAACAGGTCGCCGGCACCACGGACGGCATCCAATATGAGGATTCCGAGGGTGTCTGGCATGACGAACTGGCCGACGGCCGCGACCGGCCGCAGACCGAAGTTTCCGATTAGTTTTTTACGGCCGCGCCGCGACCGACCATGCCCCTGCCTTCATGCCGGCCGCTGGCGGACGCGTCGGTTATTATTTGCCGCAGTACTGGTCGTTGACATTCTGCCCGGAATTGGCGTCGGGTCCGGGCGTATCCGAGGCGCACGGACCGATGGCCCCCGGATTGCCGAGGCTGTTAAGGCCGGTGGCTTCGCTGCTCGAAGAGATACTGCCTGTGGTGTAAGGATCGACTGGCACCCGCTCGCTCGAGACCGGACGATCATGGTGCCACCACGACCACACGTCCGAGGACTGCGCCATTGCCGAGGTTGCCATGCCCAGCGTGAGCACCGAGGCTGCAAGAACTTTCATAACCATTGGATACTCCATTCGGTTGATCGCCTAGATTTTGATGGCGACACGAATGAAACCCTGGGTTGGGTGCAAAAGTTCCAAGAGAAAATCGGCATGCAGCAGAGCCGCGCGACACGTTTGTGTGACGAGGCCGTGAGCCGCCGGAACGTTGGGCTGGTCCTATCGTCCTCGAAATTCAGGTCACGCCGGCGAACGCACGTGTGGCGATGCGTTGGATGAAGGCGACCACGCGTTCCGGTTCCGCGAATTGCGGCATGTGCCCCAGCCCTTGGACCCGTTCGAAGTCGAGCTGCTTGATCCTGCCCGGCATCGGATCGCCATGCGCCGCGATGCCGATGACCCGGTCATCCGCGCCGAACAGAATGCCTGCCGGCATCACGATCTCGCCATAGCGCCGCTCCAGGCGGCCGAGATCCTCCTCCACTGCCACGAAATCGGTCGAGGTCGCATGGAAATGAGCAGGCCGCAGCCCGAGCCACCCGCCTCCGGCGATCATGTAATCCCCGGGCACGGCTTGCGGCGCGAAGATGAATTTTCATCGTCGGCTCCGCATATTTCAGGCTGGCCGGTATCGCTACCGTACGGGCCAAGACCCGCCGCCACAGGCGCGAGGGAACATAAAGCAGGTCGAATTTCCGGCGCACCCTCGCTTCCAGATGCGTCAGCGGCGCGAGCAGCGCGATGCCGGAAATCGCAGTCGGATGCTCGATCGCGAGCGCAAGCGCGATGGCGCCGCCGAGTCAATGGCCGACGATCAGTGGCCTTTCCAGCCCAAGCTCCTCGATGAAACGCCGCACCACTTCCGCCTGTTCGGGCAGACGGCCGCCCGCCCCGCCTGCCCGCACCGAATATCCCGAGCCCGGCCGGTCGAGAGCGATCAGCCGGTAGCCGGCGCCGAAGCGTCCGAACAGCGTATGCCGGAAATGGTGGAGCTGCGCGCCGAGGCCGTGCAGGAAGACGATCGGCCTGCCCTCGCCCGCTTCGACATAGTGGATGCGGTTGCCGTCGATCTCGACGAACTTGCCGCAAGCCGGTACCAGCCTTTCGGCCCTGGCCGCGATCCACCATGTTGCAAGCATGAAGCCGAGCACGACAACAGCCGCCGCAACGATCAGGCCGCCGATCAGCCACGACAAAACCGATATCAGCATCTTCCACCCCAGCCGGACCGGCGCACCTTACCCGCAACCGTCTCTGCCACAAGAGCCCGGCCTGCCTGCGCATTGCAGCCGGCTGGCCGCCGCGTTATCTCAGGCGACTTGCAGCCGGAGTGAGCCATGTCTGAAATTGTTACCGCTGCCATGCTCGTCATCGGCGACGAGATCCTCTCCGGCAGGACCAAGGACAAGAACATCGGCCATCTCGCCGATATCATGACGGCGATCGGCGTCGATCTGAAGGAAGTGCGCATCGTTCCCGATGAGGAGGACGAGATCGTCGCCGCCGTCAACGCGCTGCGCGCCCGCTACGTCTATGTCTTCACCACCGGCGGCATCGGCCCCACGCATGACGACATCACCGCCGATTCGATAGCCAAGGCCTTCGGCGTGCCTTGCGAATACGATGCCAAGGCCTACGCCATGTTGGAGGCAAGCTTTGCCGAGCGCGGCATCGAATTCACCGAGGCGCGCAAACGCATGGCGCGCATGCCGCGCGGCGCCGACCACATCGACAATCCGGTATCGATCGCGCCGGGCTTCCGCATCGGCAACGTTCACGTGATGGCGGGCGTGCCGTCGATCTTCCAGGCGATGCTCGACAATGTGGTGCCGACGCTGAAGACCGGCACCAGGATGCTGTCGGCTACGGTGCACTGTCCGTTCGGCGAAGGCCTGATCGGTGGACCGCTGGCCGACATCCAGAAGGCGCATCCCGACACCATCATCGGCTCGTACCCGAAATATGGCGACGGCAAGTTCTGGACCGAGCTCGTGGTGCGCGCCCGCGGCGAAGCGGCTCTCGAGGCCGCGCGCAGGGACGTTGAGGTCATGGTGGCGGGCCTGTCGGCCGCGAGCTGATCCCGGAACCAGAAGGCGCGCGCCGACGTTTCTGGCACGGCACTTCATGCCGGCCATTTTGATGGCCGGAGGCGCGCTTGCGCCGACAAATTTGAGGGATCTGTCATGCGCTTCAAGACGATCGTCGCCATTCTGCAGAATGAACAGGACGCCGAGCGCGTGCTCGACTGCGCCATCCCGCTTGCTGAGCGGTTCGAGAGCCATCTCGTCGGCATCCATGCGGAAGCGCTTCCGGTCCCCTATACGTCGGCCACTGGTTTCCCCGACACGGAATTCCTGCAGGTCTCGGCCGAGATGAACAAAGAGCGCGCCGACAAGCTGCGGGCGGTCTTTCTCAGGCGCATCGAGGATTCCGGCCTGTCCTTCGAGTGGCGCAGCCTCGAAAGCTTCTCCGGCGACAGCGCGCTGACCGGCATTTCGAGCGTGCGGGCGGCTGACCTAATCATCGCCGCGCAGCGCGATACCGGAGGCGATCCGGGCGCAGATGTCGACACGCTGGTCTACGACGCAGGGCGGCCGGTGCTTGTCGTTCCGCATGCCGGGCCGCTCGTCACCACCTTCAGGCGCGTGCTGCTCGCCTGGAACGGCAGCAAGGAGGCGGCTCGCGCCGCATTCGACGCCCTCCCCTTCATCAGCGAAGCGGACAAGACCGACATTCTCGTCATCGATCCGCCGGAGACGCTCGACGAGGCTCCCGAGGCGGCGGGTGCCGAGATCGCGGCTGCCTTGTCACGCCACGGCGCCAATGTCAGCGTTTGCGTGCAGAAATCGGGAGGAAACTCGGTCGACGACATCATCCAGGAGAGGATCGCCGAATCCGGCGCCGATCTGCTGGTGCTCGGCGCCTACAGCCATTCCTGGCTGCGCCAGCTTCTTTTCGGCGGCGTCACCCGCACAGTGCTGCGCACGGCAAACGTAGCGGCCTTCCTGTCGAGATAAGTCCACAGCCATCACTGGATCCCACCCTTGCCAAGGCTGGCGCTTTCCGGCTAATTCCGCTTGCATTCCATCGTATTTGCGCGCAGAGGCGCGCGCTTGCGGAGTGCGCGAACCATGTCCCTTCCCGAAAAAGCCTTTCCGGTCTCCTGGGACCAGTTCCACCGCGATGCCCGCGCGCTCGCCTGGCGCCTTTCCGGCACCAACAAAGGCCAGTGGAAGGCGATCGTCTGCATCACCCGGGGCGGCCTGGTGCCCGCCGCGATCATTTCGCGCGAGCTTGGCATCCGCGTCATCGAGACGGTCTGCGTCGCCTCCTATCACGACTACACGAGCCAGGGTCAGTTGCAGGTGCTGAAGGAAATCTCCCCTTCGCTTCTTGCCGATGACGGCGCCGGCGTGCTCATCATCGACGACCTCACCGATACCGGCAAGACGGCAGGCATCGTGCGCGCAATGATGCCGAAGGCGCATTTCGCCACCGTCTATGCCAAGCCGAAGGGCAGGCCTCTGGTCGATACATTCGTCACCGAGGTCAGCCAGGACACCTGGATCTACTTCCCGTGGGACATGGGCTTCACTTACCAGAAGCCGATCGCCGATGATCACGCCGGCTGATTCGTTGGAAGTCGCCATTTAGGTCCAGCGCCCGCTGACGAGCATTGATTGCTGCACAAATAAAGCCGTCGGGCACGATATTTCGTAAAATTAACCCGCCTGGGTCGAACTTAACCAATCCGAGTGAAGTTTTTTACTTTTATTGTCCACAATACGTCGTAAGATTCGTTTGACGGCAAACGATTCTGGAGGCTGGGAGCAGCTTCTACGATGTTGACGAGGCCAACGACGCACAACCAAATGGCCGAAAGAGTCCGGCGACTCTTCGGCACGGCGCCCTGCCGCCTGCAGGTTGCAGCCTTGCCTTGGCGCGAAAATGAGAACGGCGTCGAGATCATGCTGATCACCAGCCGCGATACCGGGCGCTGGGTGCTGCCGAAAGGCTGGCCGGAAGCCAGGGAGCCGCTATGCCAAGCCGCCGCCCGCGAAGCGGGCGAAGAAGCGGGATTGCACGGCACCGTCTCGCATCTTGAAGTCGGTCGCTATTTCTACGCCAAGGTCCTGGCATCCGGCGAGGAAGTGCCTTGCGAGGTTCTGGTGTTCCCGCTCGAGGTCGACCGCGTCGCCGACCGCTGGAAGGAAAAGCGCGCGCGCACCCGCAAATGGGTCGGCTCGGCCGAGGCCGTTCGTATGGTCAACGAGCCCGACCTTTGCCAGATCATCGCCTATTTCTGCGCCGATCCGCATAAATTCGCCTGAGTCATCGGTCACATAATCGAATATGCAACCCGACGGCATGCCGCGCGTTGCGGTGCGCGAGCATCGGTGCTTTGTTGTTATTGCAGTGCCGATTCGGCTAATGGCGTCGATCGATGACGAACTCCGCGCAACCACTCGAAGAAAACTCCGGCGAACACCGGCGTGAGCACCGCCAGCGCGTGCTCAAGGGCGGGACGATCATCACCGGCATCCAAAATTCAGAGGTGAGCTGCACCTTGCGGAACCAAAACCCGGGCGGCGCCGAACTGAAAGTCGCACCGGAATCACGCGTTCCCGATCGTTTCCTGCTCTACGTTCCGGTCGATGGTGTGGCCTATCGGGCGGAAGTCCGCTGGCGCCGCAACGACCGCGTCGGTGTGAAGTTCACCGGGATCGAGCCCAAGCCCAAGCTGCACTACGGCTGAGGGCAATAGTGCATGTCGCGCAAAAGTGTGCAGCGGTTTTGCGAAAACGACATGCATAAAAACAAAGACCTAAAGCGCGTCGTACGAATCCGCTTCAGCGCGAAGCGCTTTAGGCAGCCGGCCGAAGCCGGATGCCTGTTTTTTCAGATGCTCATCTGTTTCACATGACGAGCCCTTTGGTCAGTTCCAGCGCCTGGCGCTCGAACAACCGCCGGTAGATCCCGCCGTTCAGCCGGATCAGCTCGTCATGCGATCCTTCCTCGATGATGCGGCCACGGTCGAAGACCAGCAACCGGTCGAGCGCCCGCACAGTGGAGAGCCGGTGCGCGATGACCAAAGTCGTGCGCCCGACCATCAGCCGCTCCATCGCCTTCTGGATGAGCACTTCCGATTCGGAATCGAGGCTGGATGTCGCCTCGTCCAGGATCAGGATGCGCGCATCGGCCAGGAAGGCGCGCGCGATCGCCACGCGTTGGCGCTCGCCGCCCGACAGCTTCACGCCGCGCTCGCCGACCAGGGTTCCGTAGCCTTTGGGCAGGTTGGCGATGAAGTCGTGCGCGCTGGCGAGCTTCGCCGCATGCTCGATCTCGGCCTGCGTGGCGCCCGGCCTGGCATAGGCGATGTTCTCGGCCAGCGACCGGTGGAACAGGATCGGCTCCTGCTGGACGATCGCGATCTGGCTGCGCAGCGATGCCTGCGCAACCTGTGCGATGTCCCGGCCGTCGATCAGGATTCGGCCCGCATTCACGTCATAGAGGCGCTGGATCAGCTTGACGAAGGTCGTCTTGCCCGATCCCGAATGCCCGACCAGCCCGATGCGTTCGCCCGCCGCGATCTCGACCGAGAAGTCGCGGTAGAGCGGCAGCCGGTGGTTGCCGTAGTGGAACGTCACCTTGTCGAACGCGATGCGGCCGTCGGTGATCCGGATCGGCGCCGCACCGGGCCGGTCCTCGATGCCGAGCGGCTCCGACTGGAAGTCGACCAGTTCCTCCATGTCGTTGATCGAGCGCTGCAGGTTGCGGATATGCGTGCCGATATCGCGCAGATAGCCTTGCAGGACGAAAAACGAGGTCAGCACGAAGGCGATATCGCCGGCGCTTGCCTCGCCCCATGCCCAGAGCATGAGCGCGAGGCCGATCACAGCCGCCCGCATCAAGAGCAGCATCGTGCCTTGCGTGGTGCCGTTGAACGTGCCGCGCACCCAGGTGCGGCCCGTGCGCAGGCGCCATTTGGCCACGACCCCGGCAAGGCGCACCTCTTCGCGGCTCTCGGCGCCAAAACCCTTGACCACCGCATTGCAGCTTACCGCGTCGGCCAGCGCGCCGCCGAGGCGCGTGTCCCAGCTGTTGGCAAGGCGTGCCACCGGCGCGACATAGCCGAGCGACAACATGGCGGTGACGGCGATGAACAGCACCGAGCCAACGGCGACCACCAATCCCATCATCGGCCAGAACCAGCCAAGCAGCAGCGTCGACCCGACCAGCATGACGAGCGACGGCAGCAGCGCGATCAGGATCGTGTCGTTGAGCAGGTCGAGCGCCCACATGCCGCGCGTGATCTTCCGCACGGTCGAGCCGGCAAAGCTGTTGGCGTGCCAGTCCGTCGAGAAGCGCTGGACGCGGTGGAAGGCGCCGGCGGCGATGTCCGACATCATCTTCAGCGTCAATTCGACGATCCACATGAAGGCGGCGTTGCGCAGCACGACGCCGGCCAACGCCAGCGCCATCAGGATGGAGAAGGCCGTCATTGCGGCGTGCCAAGCCGCCTCGTCGGCGCTGGCGCTGCTGGCGACCGCGTCGACCAGCCGGCCGGAATAGAGCGGCGTCAGCACGTCGGCAAGCGTCGAGAGCAGGAATGCGCCCATGATGAGCGACAGCCGCCACGGCTGGCGGCGCCAGTGGCCAAACGTGAAGCCGAGCACGCTGCGAAAGGCGCTGGCGCGCAGATCTATTCTGAAACGAGCCATGATGTCATCCGGGCGCAGACAGGCCCGGTCCCAGTAAAGTCAAATTGGAAACCCGCGGCGGCGCCTGATGGCGCCTGGGAATGAGGTTCGGTATGGTTGGGCGCCCGCCCCGAGGCGGCGACCGACAGCGGCAAGGCTCGTTCTGCGTCTGGCTTTCCGAAGGGACTTCGGACGGCCGGTGCAGACCTAGGCTTCGCGGCCTCGCATAACGATGTCAAATCCTGGCATACGGTCCTCCCGAAAGGGAATCGCGGAATGGCCCTTATAGGGGCGGCTCATCGCCTCGCCAAGGCGGGCTGTCCCCAAAACGACATCTGGTCCAAGCACTGGTACTATTTTGCAACAACGGCGGGTTGTGCCATCCCCGCGCATTCAGGCGGCGGGCTTGCGCTCCAGCCGCATATAGCGGCCATCGATCTTGAACCCGAACTTCTCGTAAAGGCTGTGGGCGTCGTTGGTCGAGAGGCTCCAATGCGAAACGGTCTTCCGCGCCTGAACGAGCCGCTTGCCGATGCCTTGCCCACGATGCCCCGGCCAGATGATGACGTCGGCAAGATAGGCAAAGACCGTATAGTCGGTGATCGCGCGGGCGAAGCCGACCTGCTTGCCGTCGATATAGGCGTCCACGCAAAACGAACTGGCGAGGCACGATGATGCATCTCATCGCTGCGCGCGCTTCCCCAATAGCTCGCCATCAACTGGTCCGAAGTCGCCCGGAAGTCGATCCGCGACAGGTCGAAGCTGATTTCAACGTCACGCATAGGCATGTGGCGGGGATACGCTAGCCGCGATCCCGGAACCGGTTGGTGATCGGGTAGCGGCGGTCGCGGCCGAAGTTCTTCCTTGTGATCTTCACGCCCGGGGCCGCCTGCCGGCGCTTGTACTCCGCGATATAGAGCAGATGCTCGACGCGCGTCACCGTCGCCCGGTCATGGCCGCGCGCGACGATGTCGTCGACACCCATCTCGTTCTCGACCAGGCATTCGAGGATGTCATCCAGCACCGGGTAAGGCGGCAGCGAATCCTGGTCGGTCTGGTTTTCCCGCAGCTCCGCCGACGGCGCCTTGTCGATGATGTTCTTCGGAATGACTTCGCCCGATGGGCCGAGCGCCCCCGGCGGCACATGCGCGTTGCGCCAACGCGACAGCGCATAGACCTGCATCTTGTAGAGGTCCTTGATCGGGTTGAAGCCGCCGTTCATGTCGCCGTAGAGCGTGGCGTAGCCGACCGACATCTCGCTCTTGTTGCCTGTCGTGACGACCATCGAGCCGAACTTGTTCGAGATCGCCATCAGGATCGTGCCGCGCGCGCGGCTCTGCAGATTTTCCTCGGTGATGCCCTCCTGGGTGCCCTCGAAAAGCTGGGTCAGCGCATGCTTGAAACCTTCGACCGGTTCGGAGATCGGCACGATGTCGTAGCGGCAGCCGAGCGCGCGGGCGCAGTCCTCGGCGTCCTTCAGCGAGTCTTTCGAGGTGTAGCGATAGGGCATCATCACGGTGCGCAGCCGCTCCTCGCCGAGCGCATCGACGGCCAATGCCGCGCAGATCGCGGAATCGATGCCGCCGGAGAGGCCGAGCACCACGTTCTTGAAGCCGTTCTTGTTGACGTAGTCGCGCAAGCCCAGCATGCAGGCCCGGTAGTCGGCCTCGTCCCGTTCCGGGATTTTCGACATCGGGCCTTCCGAGCAGACCCAATGGTCGGAATTATTTCCATTTCGCGCGCCTGCGGCGACGCGGCTTCTCTTCCATGTGGTGACGTCGACCGCTTCCTCGAACTGGCTCATCTGGAAGGCAAGCGTCTTGTCGGCGCCGATGCCAAACGACGCTCCGTCGAAGATGAGCTCGTCCTGGCCGCCGAGCTGGTTGGCGTAGACAATCGGCAAGCCGGTTTCGATAACCTGGCGGATGACGACCTGATGGCGGACGTCGATCTTGGCGCGGTAGTAGGGCGAGCCGTTCGGCACAAGCAGGATCTCGGCACCGCTTTCGGCCAGCGTCTCGCAGACCGCGATGTCGCCCCAGATGTCCTCGCAGATCGGGATACCGATGCGCACGCCGCGGAAATTCACCGGCCCTTGCAGCTCCGGCCCGGCCTGGAAGACGCGCTTCTCGTCGAACTCGCCATAGTTCGGTAGGTCGAGCTTGTAACGCTCGGCGATGATCTTGCCGCCATCGGCGAAGACGATCGAATTGTGCGTGCCGCTCTTGCGCTTCAGCGGCGTGCCGATGATGACGCCAGGACCGCCGTCGGCCGTGTCCCTGGCGAAATCCTCAGCCGCTTTTTCGCAGGCTTTCAGGAAGGCCGGCTTCAGCACCAGGTCTTCCGGCGGATAGCCGGCGAGGAAGAGCTCGGTGTAGAGCACGAGGTCGGCGCCTTGGCGCGCCGCATCCGCCCTCGCCTCGCGCGCCTTGGCGAGGTTGCCGGCGACGTCGCCGACAGTCGGGTTCAACTGGGCGACGGCGATGCGCAGGATGTCTGGTGCGGTCTGGGTCATGCAGTGGGTTTAGCGTGGCCGAAATCGCCGGGCAATGGCGATTGCTTGTACCAAATCCGCAGCGCGCACGAATGCGATCAGACCTAATCGTTCATGTACTCGCTTAGTGCCTCCACGGAGCGGTTCTCACCGATCGACATGGCAAGGATGCGCGAGATGTGCCGACGGGGCAGCCCAGTTTCAGCCGCCCATTGGTTGATCTGCACCTGGATCTTGTCGAGGTCTCGCTTCGAGGTCGGGCTTTCGGCGATGTCCAGGCCGGCGTCGCGCAACGCCGCCGCCATGTCGGCGGAAAGGACGAAGGTGTCCCACTCCAGCCAGCGCAGGAAATACTGGCCGGTGTTGCCGCCGAGCCGGCTTCCGTGCTTGCCGAGATAGGCGGTCAGTCCAACCTGGTCGTCGGCCGGCCATTCGGCGAGGAACTTGCCGAAGCCGCCATGCTCCTTCGAGACGCGGTCGACGAAGGCGGCATTGTCACGCACGGATTTGATCTTCTGCGGGTTGCGCACGATGCGCTTGTCGGACGCCAGCTCGTGCCAGAAATCGTCCGGCTGGAACAGGAGCCGCTTCGGCTCGAAACCGAGGAACGCCTCCTCGAAGCCCGGCCACTTCTGCTCGATGACGCGCCAGACGAAACCGGCGGCAAAGATGCGCTCAGCCATGGTGGAGAGGATGCGGTCATCGGGGACTTTCGCCACAGCCGCATTGTCGGGCATCGGCCCAAGCAGCGACGCCAGCGCCTCTTCACCGCCCTTGCGCTTTGCCGCCCGGGCACGAATTTTCTGAAAATCAGCCATTATGGTCCTCGCAAGTCGCGTGAATCTACCACTTCCCGTTCCAACCGGCAGCCTCTACGTCTATCGCAGACGCTGACGGAGGCGACACATGAACAAGACAGTCGAAGATCTGGCAAACCGCTGGCTGAATCGGAGACCAGATGCGTTGAGTAACATCGAGAGCCGGGTGCTGCAAAGCGCGCTCGATCGCACCACCATCTCGAAGGACACCAACAAGGCAGTCGCTTTCCACCAGACGTTCGGTGACCGGGTAGCCGACACCATCGCCCGCATCGGCGGCTCGTGGTCCTTTATTCTCGGCTTCATCGCCTTCCTGATCCTGTGGACTTTCGGCAATGTCTGGTTGCTGACGCGCGATGCCTTCGACCCCTACCCGTTCATCTTCTTGAACCTCGTGCTCTCCATGGTCGCCGCCCTGCAAGCGCCGGTGATCATGATGTCGCAGAACCGCCAGACCGAACGCGACCGCATCGACGCCGCCCATGACTACGAAGTCAACCTGAAGGCGGAGATCGAGATCATGGCCCTGCATGAGAAGCTCGACGAGTTGCGCCACAGCGAGATCATCGGCATGCGCGACGAGATCCTGCGCATGGCCGAGCAAATCAGGCGGATCGACGAGAAACTGTCGGCGCGATCGGCAAGCTGATGACCGAGGCCATCCATCGTCTCATCGAGCAATACGGGCTGATCGCGGTCTTCCTCGGCTGCGTCGCCGAGGGCGAAAGCGCCGCCATCCTCGGCGGCTTCTTCGCGCACCAGCAGATATTCGTGCTCTGGCAGGCGTTCATGGCCGCGTTTCTCGGCGCCTTCGCCGGCGATACGTTTTTCTTCACCCTCGGCCGCAGCTTTGCCGATCATCCCTATGTTGTCAGGCTGCGCAAACGGCCAGGTTTTCGCCGCGCCTACCGGCTGCTCAACACCCATCCCAACATCTTCGTGCTGACGAACCGCTATGTCTACGGAATGCGCCTTGTCGGCGGCATCGCCGCCGGGCTGTCGACCGTGTCGGTGCCGCGCTTCGTCATCCTGAACGCGATCTCGTCGGCGGTCTGGGCGACCCTCTTCGGCACCGTCGGCTATGTCTTCGGGCTGGGCGCGGAGCGCATGGTCGGCCAAGCGTTTGCCCGCCACGAGCGCCTGCTCATCGCCCTTGCCGTTGGCATCGCCGTGGCCGTCCTTGCCTGGCTGGTTGCCCACCACTTTGCCCGAAGAGAACGTATAAAGGATGCAAGAGAGGATCAGGCGGAATCCTAAGCTGTCGGATCCGTGCCTACGGTCAGATCGGCGCGCCAATGATGCGTTCGATTATCGCGAGACCCCAGACACCGCTCGCGATCACGATCGAAATCAGCACGGCCAGCGAGCCGCAGTCCTTGGCGAGCTGGATGTCGATGTGGAACTCGCGGGAAATCGCGTCGCACGCCGCCTCGATGCCGGTGTTCAGCACCTCGACCATGATCATCAGCAGAACCACGCCGATCAGCAAGGCATAGCCGCGCCAGGACACCGAAATGAACCAGCCGGCCGGCAGAGCGAGCGCAAACAGCATCAGCTCCTGCTGGAACGCCTTTTCATGAGCAGCCAGCTTGCGGAAAGCCCGCACCGAATTGATGAAAGCGTCGATCAGCCGCTGCATACCCGGTCCCGTTTCGAATCACCGTCAGGGGATATCGCAACGGCCGGAGCAAGGGAATAAGGCAGCGGCTCCAAAAATCATTGGTCCGCGACCTTTATCGACGGCGTCGACTTCTCGAACTGCGGCAGTCCGTCGTCGATCGCGTAGTAGTCGCCTTTGTCACCGACGAAGATGTGGCTTTCGGCCGAAAGACCCGTCGGCTTGTCGAACGAGCCGGCCATGATCGAGATGGTGTCAAGCTCGTTGTGCTTCCAGAACATCACCGAACCGCAGCTGCGGCAGAAGCCGCGTTTCGCAACGTCGGAGGCGCCGTACCAGGTGAGCGCGTCGGCTCCCTCTATGTCGATCTCGGCATCTTTTGAGGCGGTCGCGGCAACGAAATGGCCCGTTTGCTTGCGGCATTGCGAGCAATGGCAATAGACCACTCCACGCAACGGGCCCCTCGTCCTGAAGCGCACCGCCCCGCACAGGCATGATCCACTGTGATTTTCGTCCATTCCGGGCCTCCTTCGACGTCGTTCGCCTCGATCGTGCCGGACAAGATTCCAGTTCTGCGGCTGTCAGGCGCAGGCAAATGCGACACCGAAAAGGCGCCTTTCAAAAGTCATGTCCGCACCGAATTGCAGCCTATGGTAGCAGAGACAATGAGGAAATGCAGGCCATTAAGGAAACTTTAGCTCAACTGCATCTATGATTCCTGCAAGCGAAGGTCGTGTTGGGGACGCGCCGTCGCATTCGCAATTCTGATTCAAATCCCCGTATAGGCGGCTCCCGGCGGTGGCAGGTCTCCGGTCGCACTGAAGGGGTAGTGAACAGACCATGCAGCCGGCAGCCGTCCCGACCGACAGAAATAGCGACATCGCCAGCACCGTTGTGGCGACCATGCGCCAGCTCGGCGTGCTCGGTCTGCCGCGCAACTACGAAATCTTCTACGAGGCGCTTAGCGGCAGCAATCACGAGCTCAGTCTTGCCGTCGTCTCGTTGAGCAACCGGCCGACGCAGGAGGAGCTCGACGGCATCGGGCGCACCTTCTTCCCGCAGCACCACGGTCCCGCCATCGTCGAGCACGCCCGCGAGATGGTCGCCAAGGAGCTCGAGGACATCGCCGCGCTGCTGCGCAGCGAGCGCACCCACGTTGAGAAGTACGGCCGCATCCTCGACGAGACGTCGAGCGGCCTGAGCAACCGCAGCCTGCTCTCCCAGGATCTGTTGCAGAAGATTGCCGGCGCCATGTCGGCCGCCACCAGCTCGACGCTGGATCACAACCGCCATATCTCGAGCACGCTCAGCGAGAAGACCGCCGAGCTGGAGAGCGTCAAATCGAAGCTGGAGGAATACAAGCGGCTCGCCGATACCGATCCGCTGACGCAGATCTGGAATCGCCGCGCCTTCGACAAGGAAATCACCCGCATCTACAACAGCAACCGCGGTATCCTGTTCAACGCGCTGATCCTTGCCGATATCGATCGCTTCAAGGATATCAACGACCGTTACGGCCATCCGGTCGGCGACAAGATCATCCAGATCATCGCCGAGATCTTCCAATCCAGCATCCGCGCCGACATGTTCGTGGCGCGCACCGGCGGCGAGGAGTTCGCGCTGATTGTCGAAGGCGCCAGCGAGGATACCACCTACGAAATCGCCGAGCGCATCCGCGTGCTGATCGAACAGACGCCGTTCACCAGCAGCCAGACCGGAATGAACTACGGCACGGTGACCGTCTCGATGGGCATTTGCATGGCTTCCGAGGCCGACACCCCCGAAGACCTCTACACCAAGGCCGACCGCGCGCTTTACCGCTCCAAGGTCAGCGGCCGCAACCGCGTGACAAGGCATTCCACCATGGCCGGCCGCGCCGGCAAGGGTTGGCTGCTCTATAAGAAAGACTGACATTTCGGCGGGCGGATTCGGGCCGATCCCTTTCCAAATGAATTTTTGTGGACTATATTTTCCACAGAAATGAATGGGTGCGCTTATGCAACGTCCAGTCGCCGCCGCGACGGCGGCGGAAAATGCCGTCATCACCAAGGCCACGCTGCGCGCGGCCGACCTGCTCGACATCACCGCGAGAACGCTGGCGCTGGTCATCGGTGTCTCGGAAGCGACGGTCTCGCGCATGCGCAAGCAGGAATTCCTGCTCGAGCGCGGCACCAAGCCGTTCGAGCTTGCGGTGCTGTTCGTCCGGCTGTTCCGTTCGCTCGACGCCATCGTCGGCGGCGACGAGACGGTCGCCCGGGCATGGCTGAAGAACCCAAACACGGCGCTCGACGGCACGCCGCTCGAAAAAATCCTGACCATTGCCGGACTTGTCGATGTCATCGCCTACCTGGACTCCCGACGCGCTCTCGTCTGAGGCGGTCGGGCTCGAAGGCAAGTATTGGCGGATGGTCGAGGCGCAGCACCGCGTCTCGACGCTGAAGCTCGTCGACGGGCTCGACGAACAGGGCTTGCTGGAGGACCTGATCGAGGAGACCAAGCCGCAGATCCCGCTCGAATGCCGCCATCTTCACTACCTTCTGGCGACGCCCTTCCGCTACGGCTCGATCTATCCGTACGGCTCGCGATTCCGCCGCGCGGGCAAGACCAAAGGCGTCTACTACGCCGCCGAGACGGTGCTGACGGCGGTGGCGGAGATGGCCTTCTACCGCTGCCTGTTCTTCGCCGATTCGCCGCAGACGCAATGGCCGAATGACGCAGCCGAATACACGGCCTTTGCCGCGGCGATCAGATGCGACAAGGCCGTCGACCTCATCCGGCCGCCGCTCGACCGCGACGAGAAGGCATGGACGGATCCGACCGACTACTGCGCCTGCCAGGCCATCGCGGACGTCGCGCGCGAGGCCGGGATGCGGGCGATCCGCTACCGATCGGCGCGCGACCCGAAGGGCGCCAACATCGCGCTTCTGACCTGCAAGGGTTTTGCTAAGGCCAAGCCGCTGGAACCTCACACCTGGCGCATCCGCATCGGTTCGTTCGGCGTCCAGGCGATTTGCGAATTTCCGGACAAGCGGCTGGAATTCTCAAGGACGAGCTTCGTCGATCCGCGGCTGACGAACATGCGCTGGGAGCGCGGGCGTTGATTTAAGCCAAAATGTTCACAGCACGCGCGGCCACCAGCGCGATGGTCAGCAGCGAGATCATCGCCTCGGCCATCATCAACAGCTTGGCGCGCTGGGTGAGCGGCAGTGTGTCGGTCGGCGAGAACGCCGTCGCGTTGGTGAAGGCCAGGAAGAAATAGTCGACGAAGCCCGGCAGCCAGTCCCTGGTTTCGCGATCGGGCAGCGTCATTTGCGGGAACAGGAAGTCGGCATGCGCGCGCTTGACCAGGCCGCAGGTCGGCGGCCCGCCGCGATCAGTGTTCCAGAACCACAGCGCGAAGACGATGACGTTGGTGACCCAGATGTTCAGCGCATCGACCAGCAGCGTCGTGCCGGCGCCGGCATGGCCTTCGAGCAGCTTCTGGACCAGCAAGACCAGCGAGCCGCAATTCATGATGCTGATGACGCCTGTCATCACCAAGGCTGCACGGCGGATGAAGACACGAAACCGGCCGATCGCATACCAATGTTCATGGTCGACGGCCTTCTGCGTCGCCATCTGCGTCCAGGCCGTTGCGATCGACAACGGCGCGAGCAGCGCCGCTTCGATTGCCGGAGCCAGCCAGCGCGGACCGAACGATAGGTCGTTGATGACGAGAAGCTGCAGGCAGATGACGACAAGCACCGCCGCCCGCGCCGACCAGAAATCGATCGCGCGGTGATGGATGATGGCATGCTCGTGACGCATTGTGACAAGAAGGAACCGGGTTGGCGGGCGCGCACGCTTCACGCCAATCTTGGTTTTGCAATGGACGTCCCCGGACACATTTTCGTAATCGCTCGCGTGACCACGCCGACCGAAAACGAAAAGGCGCCGGATTTCTCCGGCGCTTGATCGACAAAATCGGATTGGAGGCAGGCTCAGGCGCTGGCGGCCTGCTTGTGCTGGACCGTGTGGCTTTTCTTGAGCAGGTCCGAGACCAGGAAGGCCAGCTCGATCGCCTGGTCGGCATTGAGGCGCGGATCGCAATGGGTGTGGTAGCGGTCCTGCAGGTCTTCCGCCGTGATGGCGCGGGCGCCGCCGGTGCATTCGGTGACGTTCTTGCCGGTCATCTCGACATGGATGCCGCCCGGATGCGTGCCTTCGGCGCGATGCACCTCGAAGAAAGTCTGCACTTCCTTGAGAATCCGGTCGAACGGCCGCGTCTTGTAGCCCGCCGCCTCGATCGTGTTGCCGTGCATCGGGTCGGACGACCACACCACGTTGCGGCCTTCCTTCTTCACCGCCCGCACCAGCTTCGGCAGGTGTTCGGCGACCTTGTCGGAACCGAAGCGCGCGATCAGCGTCAGCCGGCCCGGCTCGTTCTCGGGATTGAGCAGGTCGATGAGTTCCATGAGGCCATCGGGCGTCAGCGACGGGCCGCATTTCAGGCCGAGCGGGTTCTCGATGCCGCGGCAATATTCGACATGCGCATGGTCGGGCTGACGGGTGCGATCACCGATCCAGATCATATGGCCGGAGGTCGCGTACCAATCGCCGGAGGTCGAGTCGACGCGGGTCAGCGCCTCCTCATAGCCGAGCAGCAGCGCCTCATGGCTGGTGTAGAAATCGGTCTCGCGCAGCGCGAAGTTCGTCTCGGAGGTGATGCCCACCGCGCGCATGAAATCCATCGTCTCGGTGATGCGGTTGGCGAGCGACTCGTACTTTTCGCCCTGCGGGCTGTCGGCGACGAAGCCCAGCATCCAGCGATGCACATTCTCCAGGCTGGCATAGCCGCCCTGCGCGAAGGCGCGCAGAAGATTGAGGGTGGCCGCCGACTGTCGGTACGCCATCTCCTGCCGCGCGGGATCCGGGATGCGCGAGGAGGCGTCGAATTCGATGCCGTTGATGATATCGCCGCGGTAGCTCGGCAGCGTCACGCCGCCTTTGGTCTCATTGTCGGACGAGCGCGGCTTGGCGAACTGGCCGGCGACGCGGCCGACCTTCACCACCGGCTGCGCGCCGGCGAAGGTGAGCACCACCGACATCTGCAGGAAGACGCGGAAGAAGTCGCGGATGTTGTCGGCGCCGTGCTCGGCAAAGCTCTCGGCGCAGTCGCCGCCCTGGAGCAGGAAGGCCTCTCCGGCGGCGACCGCCGCCAGCTGCTTCTTCAGCTTGCGCGCCTCGCCGGCAAAAACCAGCGGCGGGTAGGTGGCGAGCCGCGCTTCCGTGGCCTGCAGCGCCGCAAGGTCCGGATAGGCCGGAACCTGCTTGATCGGCTTTGCTCTCCACGAATTCGGCGACCATTTCGTCATCGTTGCACCCAAACGCCCTTCCAGAGCAATTCCGGGAATGTGACGTTTCCGTCCGGAACTGCGTCAAAAACAGATGACCAGGCACCCTCGCCCGCGTCTTCAGCCCCGATATGGGGTGGCGGCTCCTTACACGAAGCCGATTTCCTATTCTAGCCGGGAATTTCAGCAGTGGCGAATGCCTTCGCCTGCCAAGGTAGGTCGAGATTCAGGTCAGGCCGAGCGGGAGTCGAAGACGGGCGCGAAGCGACCAAACTGGGTGGGTTCCGAGAACCGGAGCTGAGCGTACCTGAAAGTACGTGAGCACCGGCCTACGCCGGCCGTAGCACTCATGAGTGGCGTGGCAGTTAAATTAAGGCTACGGCCGGCGAAGGTCGGAAAGCGCAGGAAGGCGCCATTTGCAGGCCGGCCTCACCTGAATATCGACCTGCCTTAGGCGGCTTTGTCGACGAGCCGCGCCAACTGCGTCATCACCACTGCCGATCCCGCCAGGCGCTTCTCCGCGTTCGGCCAATCGCGCATGAAGACGACGCTGTGGTCGGCCCTGATCTTGGCCAGCGAGCCCTGTTCGCCAATGAATTTGACCAGCCCGACCGGGTTGGGAAACTCGCGCTTGCGGAAATGAATGACGACGCCCTTGGGGCCGGCGTCGAGCTTCTCGACATTGGCCTTGCGGCAGAGCGCCTTGATGAAGACGATCTTCAGGAGATGCGTGACTTCCTCCGGCAGCGGTCCGAAACGGTCGATCAGCTCGGCGCCGAAGGCATTGATCTCCTCGGTGTTTTCGAGGTCGCCGAGGCGGCGGTAGAGCGCCATTCTGAGCTGCAAATCGGGCACATAGCTTTCCGGAATCATCACGGCCGTGCCGACCGCGATCTGAGGCGACCAGCCGCCGTCCTGCACTTCGCCCGAATCCTTCACCTCGGCCACCGCCTCTTCCAGCATCTGCTGGTAGAGCTCGAAGCCGACCTCCTTGATATGGCCGGACTGTTCCTCGCCGAGAAGGTTGCCGGCGCCTCTGATGTCGAGATCGTGGCTGGCAAGCTGGAAGCCGGCGCCGAGCGTGTCGAGCGACTGCAGAACCTTCAGCCGGCGCTCGGCCGTGTCTGTGAGCTTGCGGTTTGCCGGCAGCGTGAACAGCGCATAGGCGCGCACCTTCGAGCGGCCGACGCGGCCGCGCAGCTGATAAAGCTGCGCCAGGCCGAACATGTCGGCGCGATGGATGATCAGCGTATTGGCGGTCGGAATGTCGAGGCCGGATTCGACGATGGTCGTCGACAGAAGCACATCGTACTGGCCGTCATAGAAGGCGTTCATGATGTCGTCGAGCTCGCCGGCTGGCATCTGGCCGTGGGCGACCGCCACTTTCAGCTCCGGCACGGATTCCTTCAGGAAATCATGGATTTCGGCAAGATCGCTGATGCGCGGCACGACATAGAAGGAATGGCCGCCGCGATAGCGTTCGCGCAGCAGCGTCTCGCGGATGACCAGCGGATCGAAGGGCGAGATGAAGGTGCGCACCGCCATGCGGTCGACCGGCGGCGTGGCGATCAGCGACAGTTCGCGCACGCCGGTCAGCGCCAATTGCAGCGTACGCGGGATCGGCGTCGCCGACAGCGTCAGCACATGCACGTCGTTCTTGAGCTCCTTCAGCCGCTCCTTGTGCTTGACGCCGAAATGCTGCTCCTCGTCGATGATCAGGAGCCCCAGATTCTTGAACGAGATCGAGCTGCCGAGCAGTGCGTGTGTGCCGACCACGATATCGACCGTTCCGTCGGCGATGCCCTTCTTGGTCTCGGCCAGTTCCTTGGCGCCGACTAGGCGCGAAGCCTGCGCGATGCGGATCGGCAGGCCGGAAAAGCGCTGCGAGAAGGTCTTGAAATGCTGGCGGGACAGCAGCGTCGTCGGCACCACGACAGCGACCTGAAACCCTTCCATCGCCGCGATGAAAGCGGCGCGCAGCGCCACTTCCGTCTTGCCGAAGCCGACATCGCCGCAGACCAGCCGGTCCATCGGCTTGCCGGCGCCGAGATCGTCCATGACGGAATCGATCGCCGTCTGCTGGTCGTCGGTCTCCTCATAAGAGAAGCGCGCGGCGAACTCGCCATAAAGGCCGTCGGCCGGGATCATGGCAGGAGCGGCGCGCATCTGCCGCTCGGCGGCGATGCGGATGAGCTGTCCGGCCATGTCGAGCAGGCGCCGCTTCAGCCGCGCCTTGCGCGCCTGCCAGGCGCCGCCGCCGAGCTTGTCGAGCGTCGCTTCCGCCGAATCCGAACCGTAGCGCGACAGGAGCTCGAAGTTCTCCACCGGCAGGAACAGCCGGTCGTCGCCGGCATAGTGGATCTCGAGGCAGTCATGCGGCGCGCCAACCGCCTCGATGGTGCGCAGGCCGACGAAACGGCCGATGCCATGGTCGGCATGGACGACGATGTCGCCGGAAGACAGCGACGACGCTTCGGCGATGAAATCGGAAGCCTTCTTCTTGCGCTTCGAACGCCGGATCAGTCTGTCGCCGAGAATGTCCTGCTCGGCGACGACGACCATGTCGTCGGTCTCGAAGCCGGACTCGAGCGGCAGCACGGCGAGGCCCGCCTGCCCCGGCTCGAGCTTTTCAACCTCGGCAAGCGTGGCGACGGGTTTGAGGTTGCCGAGATGGTGTTCGGCGAGGATCTGGCTAAGCCGGTCGAGCGAGCCCTCGGTCCAGCCGGCGACGATGACGCGGCGGCGCGCGGCGCGCTCGTCGGCAATATGCTTCACCACGACATCGAAGACATTGATGTTGGGATCGGCGCGCTCTTCGGCGAAGCTGCGGCCGTGGCGCGAGCCCGCGTGGAATACTTTCTTGCCACCGACATCGGGCGCATCGAAGACGGTGAAGTCGATGTCCTCGCGCGGCCCGAGTGAAGCGCGGAGGTTCTCCGGCGAGAGATAAAGCAGGTCCGGCGCCACCGGCTTGTAGGGCACCGCATCCTTCAACGCGCTGTCGGCCTGTTTCCGGCGGGCTTCATAATGGTCGAGTATCAACTTGTGGCGCTCAGCCAGCGCCTCATGCGCCAGATGGTCGAAGACGACAGGCGCATCCGGCAGATAGTCGAACACCGTCTCCAACCGCTCGTAGAAGAACGGCAGCCAATGCTCCATGCCGGCAAAGCGTCGGCCCTCGCTGACCGCCGCATAGAGCGCGTCGTCGCGCGACGGCGCGCCGAAAGCCTCGATATAGGAGCGGCGGAAGCGGCTGATCGTATCCGGCGTCAGCGCCACCTCGCTCATTGCCTGCAGCGCCATCGACTTGCGCTGGCCGGTTGTGCGCTGGGTCGCCACGTCGAAGACGCGGATCGATTCCAGCGTGTCGCCGAAGAAGTCGAGCCTCAGCGCCTCGCTCCAGCCGGGCGCGAAAAGGTCGAGGATGCCGCCGCGCACCGCGAACTCGCCGACGTCGCGCACCGTCGGCACGCGCTCGAAACCGGAATTCTCCAGCCGCGCGATCAGCACGTTCATGTCGATCTGGTTGCCGGGCTTGGCATGGAAAGTCTGCGCTTCGATCAGCCCGGCCGGCGGAATGCGCTGCAAGAGCGCATTGGCGGTGGTGAGGATCACGGCGCGATGCGGCTTCTTGGCGAGCGCAATGATGGCGGAAAGCGCGGCGAGCCGCCGCGCGGCGGCATCCGCGCCAGGCGAGACACGGTCGTAAGGCAGACAATCCCAGGCAGGCAGTTCCAGCACCGGCAGTCCGGGCGCCGCGAACGCGAGCGCATCGATGATCGCCGGCAGCCGCTGGCCGTCGCGCGCGACGAACAGCACCGGCTTGTCGGGTGCGATCTCCTGCGCCGTCTGCACCAGCGCGAAGGCTTCGTAGCCGTCGGCGACGCCGTCGACGATGAACTGGCCGGCGCGGCCCTTGGGCAGGCCGATTGAAGGAATGAGGCTCATGCTTATGCGTTTTTCAAAATGTCATGGCCCGGCGCGACGCCAGGATCTTCCGCAGCACCGCGCAATCGACATCGGACGGAACCGGACGTTCGCCGGTGATCATCGGCAGGAATTCGGTATCGGGAATTTCGAGGAGCTTTTCATATTGGTCGATTTCGTCGCCGGTCAAGGCGCCGATCTCGGCATCGGCAAAGGAACCGAGGATCAGGTCCATCTCGCGCATGCCGCGATGCCAGGAGCGGAACAAAAGCTTACGCCGCCGGGCGTCGAGCCCCTCGCTTGATCGCTGTGTTCCGGTCATCGCCGCATCCCTGTTCGAGCGGCGCATATAGCGTGGATAGAGGGCGGTGTCAGCCTTTGCGCTGCGGCCGTCGCGACATAAGCTGACAGCATGCGTCCCTCCATCCTCGATCCATTGTTCGTCCCGATCACCTCGCTTGCCGGCGTCGGCCCGAAGGTTGGCGTCCTGATCGAAAGGGTCGTGCCGGCCGATCTCGGCGACCGTCCCGCGCGCGCGGGCGACCTTCTGTTCGTGCTGCCCAACACAGTGATCGACCGCCGCAACCGGCCGGGCATCGCGCTCTCGGCCGAAGGCCAGATCGTTACGCTCGAAGTCCGGGTCGACCGGCACCAGCCGCCGCCGCGCGGCAACAGGTCCGTGCCTTACCGTGTCTATGCACATGACGACACCGGCGAGATCGCGCTGACATTCTTCCAAGCCCATGCCGCCTATCTGCAAAAAATGCTGCCCGAAGGCGAGCGCGTCGTCATCTCCGGCCGCATGGAATGGTTCAACGGCCGCCCGACCATGGTCCATCCCGACCATATCGCCCCGCTCGATGAGGCCGAGGGTCTGCCGCTGGTCGAGCCGGTCTATCCGCTCACCGCCGGACTATCGGCGAAAGTGCTGCGCCGCGCCATCGGACAAGCGCTCGGCCGCTTGCCGGAATTGCCCGAATGGCAGGACGACGCTTTCATGCGCCGCCACACCTTTCCGTCTTTCGGCGATGCGCTCACCCGCATCCACAATCCGAAGGACCCGATCGACGTTGCCATCGAAGGGACGGCCTGGCGGCGCCTGGCTTACGACGAGTTCCTGGCCGGACAGGTGTCGCTGGCGCTGGTGCGAGCGAGAATTCGCCGCCTGTCGGGCCGGCCGCTGGTCGGCGACGGCCGCGTCGTCGAAAAACTGCGTGCCGCCCTGCCCTACAAGCTCACGCATAGTCAGGAATTCGCGCTCGGCGAAATCAACGCCGACCTCGCCGATCCCGAACGCATGCTGCGCCTGCTGCAGGGCGATGTCGGCTCCGGCAAGACGGTGGTCGCGCTGCTTGCCATGGGACGCGCGGTCGAGGCCGGTGGCCAGGCAGCGCTGATGGCGCCGACAGAAATCCTGGCGCGCCAACATCTGGCGACGATCGCGCCGCTGGCGGAGAAAGCCGGGCTGCGCGTCGCCATCCTTACCGGCCGCGAGAAGGGCCGCGAACGCACCGAGACACTGGAAGGGCTTGCCGGCGGCGTGATCGACATCGTCGTCGGCACGCATGCGCTGTTCCAGGAAACGGTGACGTTCCACGACCTCGTGCTTGCCGTCGTCGACGAGCAGCACCGGTTCGGCGTCCACCAGCGCCTCGCCATCACCGCCAAGGGCGACGCGCCCGACATGCTGGTGATGACGGCGACACCGATCCCGCGCACGCTGGTGCTCACCGCCTTCGGCGACATGGATGTCTCGAAACTCACCGAGAAGCCGGCCGGCCGACAACCAATCCGCACCGTGACCTTGCCGCTGGAGCGGCTGGACGAACTGGTGGGTCGCATGCGCGACGCCGTCGCCGAAGGCCAGAAGATCTACTGGATCTGCCCGCTGATCGAGGAATCCGAAGAGATCAAGCTGATGTCGGCGGAGGACCGTTTCGCCTCGCTGAAGCCGCTGTTCGGCGATCAGATCGGCCTGGTTCATGGGCGCATGAAGGGCGCGGAAAAGGACGAGGCGATGCGCGCCTTCAAGCAGGGCGAGACGCGCATCCTGATCGCCACAACCGTCATCGAGGTCGGCGTCGACGTGCCGGACGCGACGATCATGGTCATCGAGCATGCCGAGCGCTTCGGCCTTGCCCAGTTGCACCAGTTGCGCGGCCGGGTCGGGCGTGGCGATCGGCCCTCCTCTTGCGTGCTGCTCTACAAGGATCCGCTCGGCGAGACGGCGAAGCGCCGGCTTTCGGTGATGCGCGAGACCGAGGACGGCTTTCGCATCGCCGAGGAGGATCTGAAGCTGCGCGGCGAAGGCGAACTGCTGGGCACCCGCCAGTCCGGCGCGCCGGGCTTCCAGGTGGCGCGCATCGAGTTCCATGCCGACCTGCTCGAAGGCGCGCGCGACGACGCGCGGCTGATCCTGTCGCGCGATCCGGAACTGCGGTCCGAGCGCGGCGAGGCGCTTCGGCTGCTGCTTTACCTGTTCGGGCGCGACGAGGCGGTGCGGCTGCTGCGCGCCGGCTGAGCAGCGCCGATCGCCGGATTGGCGAGCGCCCCCTCGATGGGCTCGCCGTTCAGCGTCACCAGCTTGGCCTTGACCTCCGGCGCCACCATGCCGGCTGAAACGATCAGCTTGGCGCCGTCCTCGATGCTCATATCGAGTGGCACGATCTCGGATTTATGCACATACATCAGGAAGCCTGTGGTCGGGTTCGGCGTGCAGGGCATGAACACCGCAATCAGCGGATCGCCTTCCTGGTCGAGCTTCTGGTTGATCTCGGTTTCCTTTTCGCTGGCGACGAAGACCAGCGACCAGACCCCTTTTCGCGGATATTCGACCAGACCGACCTGGCGGAACATGTCGCCCTTGTTCGACAGCACCGTCTCGAAGATCTGCTTCAGCGAGCCATAGATGCCGCGCACCAGCGGCATGCGGCCGAGCAGCCGCTCGCCGAAATTGACGATGGCGCGGCCGACGATGTTTGCCGTCAGGAAGCCGATCAGCGTGATCAGGATGAGCGCCACGATCAGCCCGAAGCCGGGGACCGGGAACGGCAGATAGGTATCCGGGTTGTAGCGCGCCGGAATATAAGGCTTCACCCAGGAATCGACCCAGCCGATCAGGGACCAGGCGATATAGGCGGTGATCGCCAGCGGCGCGCAGACGACGAAGCCGGTCAGGAAATAGTTCCTGAGCCGGGTCATGCCAGAGGTCTTCAGGGCGTCGGACATGGGGTCACCGCGGCGCAGGTTGCACGCCAAGATTAGTGAACCGCGAGCCGGTTTGGAACTGCGAAGTTTTTAAAGAACGCCTAGGTTGAAAAGGCGTATATCCGGTTATTCCACTGTGACCGATTTCGCCAGATTGCGCGGCTGATCGACGTCCGTGCCCATGAAGACGGCGGTGAAATAGGCCAGCATCTGGATCGGCAGCGCGTAGATGATCGGCGAAATGATCTCCGGCACGTCGGGCAGGATGATCGTCTCCATCGTCTTGATGCCCGCCTGGGCGGCGCCCTTGGCGTCGGTGATGAGGATGATCTTGCCGCCGCGCGCCGCCACCTCCTGCATGTTCGACACCGTCTTTTCGAAGATACGGTCATGCGGCGCGATGACGATCACCGGCATGTTCTCGTCGATCAGCGCGATCGGCCCGTGCTTCAGCTCGCCGCCGGCATAGCCCTCGGCGTGGATGTAGGAAATTTCCTTGAGCTTCAGCGCCCCTTCCATGGCTAAAGGGAAGTTGGTGTCGCGGCCGAGATAAAGCACGTCCTTGTAACGGGAGAGCTCGCGCGAGATGCGCTCGATCTGCTCGTCGAGCTTCAGCACCTGGGTGGCGAAGCGCGGCGCCTCGGAAAGCTCACGCACCAGCTGCTTTTCCTGCTCGCGCGAGATCGTTCCGCGCGCCACGCCCGCCCGCACGGCGAGCGAAGCCAGCACGGACAGCTGGCAAGTAAAAGCCTTGGTCGAGGCGACGCCGATTTCCGGCCCGGCAAGCGTTGGCAGCACGACATCGGATTCGCGGGCCATGGTCGATTCGCGCACATTGACGACCGCGCCGATCTTCATGCCGGCCTGGCGGCAGTAGCGCAGTGAGGCCAGCGTGTCGGCGGTCTCGCCCGACTGCGAGATGAAGAAGGCCGCGTCGTTCGCCGACAGCGGCATCTCGCGGTAGCGGAATTCCGAGGCGACATCGATGTCGACCGGCAGCCGCGCATAGCGCTCGAACCAGTATTTTGAGATCAGTCCGGCCAGATAGGCGGTGCCGCAGGCGGAAAGCGCCAGCCGGCCGATCTTGGCGAAATCGAAGGGCAGGTCGAGCGGCTTCGACACGCCGGCGACGAAATCGACATAGTGCGCCAGCGTGTGCGAGATCACCTCCGGTTGCTCATGGATTTCCTTCTCCATGAAGTGGCGGCGATTGCCCTTGTCGACCATGAAGCTGGTCGACAACGACTGCTGACGCCTGCGCTCGACCTGGTTGCCGTCGATGTCGTAGATCGCCACGCTGTTGCGACGCACCACCGCCCAGTCGCCATCCTCGAGATAGGTGATGGAATTGGTGAAGGTCGCCAGCGCAATCGCGTCCGAGCCCAGGAACATTTCGCCGTCGCCGTGGCCGACGGCCAATGGCGGACCGTTGCGGGCGCCGACAATCAGGTCCTCGTCGCCCTTGAACATGATCGCCAGCGCGAAGGCGCCTGCGAGCCGCTTCAGCGCCTGGTGCGCGGCCTCCACCGGCTTCAGCCCCTTGGCGATCTCGCGCGACACCAGATGGGCGACGACCTCCGTGTCGGTCTGCGAGGAGAACGCATAGCCATCGCGGGTCAGTTCGTCGCGCAGCTCGGCGAAATTCTCGATGATGCCGTTGTGGACGATGGCGACGCCGTCGGAAAAATGCGGATGCGCATTGGTCTCGTTCGGCACGCCATGGGTCGCCCAGCGCGTGTGGCCGATGCCAATCGTGCCTTCCAGCGGCTCTTCCTTCAGCCGGCGCTCGAGATTGATCAGCTTCCCTTCGGCGCGGCGGCGGCCGAGTGCCCCATTCTCAATGGTGGCGACGCCTGCCGAGTCGTAGCCGCGATACTCCAGCCGCTTCAGGGCATCGACGATAAGCGGCGCGACCTGCGAATGGCCGACAATTCCAACGATACCGCACATGCGCTGCCCCCGATTCCCTGCGGAAACCCAGCGCTATCTAGGGATTGCCGGCCTGCCGCGAAAGTCACTTTGCGTTTCGTTCCGTGTCAGCGGAACGGTGTTTGCACCGATGCACCATGACAGGCCGCGCTTGCAATCCGGTTACCGCAATTGGTTGGTTTTTTCGCGGCGCGGTCCTCGATTGTTCATCGTTGGCGCCAGTGGCGCCGGCACGGAAAACGCCCTTTGACGATCATTCCGCTGCATTTTTCTTCGCCGTCGCGGCCGAGGCGAAGCGTTGCCGCAGCTCCTTGCCCTTGCCGGGCAGCGTCTTCTGGCGGGCGCGGCCAAAGGCCAGCGCATCGTCGGGCACGTTTTCGGTGATGACGCTGCCTGAAGCGATGTAGCCGCCCTTGCCGATGGTGACAGGCGCCACCAGCGACGAGTTCGAGCCGACAAAGGCGCCCTCGCCGATGTCGGTGAAGAATTTCGAATAGCCGTCGTAATTGCAGGTGATGGTGCCGGCGCCGATATTGGCGCCGGCGCCGACGCGTGCGTCGCCGATATAGGTCAGGTGGTTGACCTTGGCGCCCTCCTCGATCGTCGCCTGCTTGACCTCGCAGAAATTACCGACCTTGGCCTTTTGCCTGAGATCGGCGCCCGGCCGCAGCCGCGCGAATGGCCCGACATCGCAATTGGAGGCGATGGTGGCGCCCTCAATATGGCTGAAGGCATGGATCTTGGCGCCCGAGGCGACCTTGACGCCCGGCCCGAACCAGACATTCGGCTCGACAATCGTATCGGCGCCGATTTCAGTGTCATGCGAGAAATAGACAGTCTCCGGCGCAATCAGCGTCACGCCCGCAAGCATCGCCTCGCGCCGCCGGCGCGCCTGCCAGATGGCTTCCGCCTCGGCGAGCTCGGCCCGGTTGTTGATGCCGAGCGCGCTCTCAAAGCTCGCCTCCGTGGCCACCACGTCGAGGCCCTCCGCGCCGGCGATCTCGACGATGTCGGTGAGGTAGAACTCGCCCTTGGCGTTGTTGTTGCCGACCTTGTCGAGCAGCCGAAGCGCATGCTTGCCGGCCACCGCCATCATCCCGGCATTGCAGAAGCCGATCTTCTTCTCCGCCTCGGAGCAGTCCTTCTCCTCGCGGATGGCGACCAACTGGCCGTCCTTCTCGATCAGCCGACCGTAGCCGGTCGGATTGGGTGGGCGGAAGCCGATGACCGCGACGGCGGCGCCTTGCGCCAGCTTCTGCCGCGCGGCCACCAGCGCTCCGGCATCGATCAGCGGCGTGTCGCCGAACATGACGAGAATATCGTCGTAACCCTTTGATATCGCTTCGCGCGCGGCAAGCACGGCATGCGCGGTGCCGAGCCGCTTCTCCTGCACGAAGGTCTCCGCTTTCGGCGCGAATTTCCGCGCCGCCTTCCTCATCTCCTCGGCGCCGTGACCGATGACCAGCGACAGGCCCGTCGCCCCGGCCGCCTCGGCGGCCTTCACGACATGAGCCACCATTGGCAGACCGGCGATCGCATGCAGCACCTTGGGCATCGCGCTTTTCATGCGCGTGCCTTCGCCGGCGGCGAGGATGACGGACAGGCAGGATCTCTGGCTCATAAGGGCGACCGTACGAAAAGCGTTTGAATCAATGCATGTTAGCAGTGCAGCTCATGCTGCACCAATGCGGTTAAATTCCGGTGAGATGGTTGAGCCGCCGACTCTTAATCTGCGGTCCATTGGAGGAGAATCCGGCAATCATCCCCTACAACAGGCCGTGCCTCTTGAATTCCGCCTGCTCATCGCCGGCGATCCAGCCAAATACCTTCAAGCGGCCGTCGCGCCGTTCGACGAGATAATCGACCTCGAAATCGATCGTCAGGCGTTCCTTGTTCTTGCGTTCGTATTCGCCCGACCATTGCACCTTGGCTACGCAATGATCCTGATCGATGGGCGTTACCGAGACATCGGCGCATGTCATCGTCTTGCTGCCCATCGCCCGATAGGAGTCAAAACCCTTCTTCATCATGTCCCGCAACTGCTGGCCATTCTCGCCGACCATGACCCTGCCGGCGTCACGGAGACAAAGCCGGTCGAATACATGTTCCCGAGTCTTGCAGGTTGACGTCGCCGGCGATTGCGTCGTTGTAGACCTTCTCATAGCCCTTGAAGAATTTCTGAGCGTCAACCTTGGCTACCATCCTCACCTCGCCGCATTTTAAGGCCGTGCGCCTGCGCACAAACGCCAGGTCTCAGGCATCGTTCCGGATTGACGTCGAATGAGTCAGCCCAACCTTCCCAGCGCCGGAAAATTCTCCAGCAGCCAGTACGACGCGCTTTGCACGCCGCCGGTCAGGAAAAACACGCCGGCGACGACCAGCAACGCGCCGATGGCTTTTTCGACGCGGCCGAGATGGACGCGGAATTTTCCCAGGAAGCGCATGAAGGCGCCGGAAAACAGCGCCGCGATCAGGAACGGAATGCCGAGGCCGAGCGAGTAGGCGGCAAGCAGCAGCGCGCCCTCGCCCACCGTCTCGCGCCCGCCGGCCAGCGTCAGGATCGGTCCCAGCACCGGACCGATGCAGGGCGTCCAGCCGAAGGCGAAGGCCAGTCCCATGACATAGGCGGCGATCATGCTGGCCGGTTTGCCCTGCGACTGGAAGCGCGCCTCGCGCGACAAAAGCGGGATGCGCAGAATGCCGAGGAAATTCAGCCCCATGATGATGATCAGCGCGCCGGCCACCATCGCCAGTTGTTCCTGCCATACCCGCAGCAGGCGGCCAATGGTCGAGGCACCCGCGCCGAGCGCGACGAAGACGGTGGAGAAGCCGAGCACGAAGGCTAGCGAGGCATAGAGCAGTGCGCCGCGCGCGCCTTCGCGCGCCGTCACGCCATGATTTCCGCGGAAATCGTCGACCGAGACGCCTGCCATGTAGCAGAGATAGGGCGGCACCAGCGGCAGTACGCAAGGCGACAGGAACGAGATCGCCCCCGCCCCGACTGCGCTGACATAGCCGATGTCCAATGCCATTTCGACCCCGATTGTGCTGCCGCCGATATAGCGATGCGTGAGCCTCCGTGCCAATCACCATTGTGTGGCACGTGGTCGCCCGGCAGAGGAAGAAACGGCCTCCCTCACGCGTTGATTGCACAGCGCGCGATTGCGGCGTGCTTGTTCTCAGGGAGAGATTGTCATGAAATCGATTGCACTCGGGCTCGCGGCCCTGTTGCTCGGCACTGTTGCATCCCACGCCGCCGAGGCGTGGAAGGAGGCCGAAGTCGGCGGCAAGAAAATCTATACCGATGCCATGGGCATGACCCTTTACACCTATGACAAGGACGAGAAGGGCAAATCCAACTGCTACGACAAATGCGCCGCCAATTGGCCGCCGCTGAAGGCCGAGGCCGGCGCCAAGGCCGACGACGAATGGACGATCGTCGATCGCACCGACGGCACCAAGATGTGGGCCTATGACGGCAAGCCGGTCTACACCTTCGTCAAGGATAAGAAGGCCGGCGACATGGGCGGCGAAGGCGTCGCCGGCGCCTGGCACGTCGTCGCGGCCGACTGAGTTTCCCGGTCTGGCTGCCGGACATCTTTCCGCCGGCAGCCAACCCGGTTGCGTCCCCGGTTGCGTCGTTGACGGCGCTTGCCTCGATATCGGTTCTGTCGCTCAGTCGACTCGCGTCAGCAGTAGCCCGATCATCTTCCCGCGGTCCAAGACACGACCCGCCACGCTCCAAAAATGTGATCTTCGCCATACACTCTAAGAGTGTATCGCTGGCGGCGGGCCGGCAAATTGGGTTCTTCCCCTTGACCGATTGCAAAAGCACGGCCATGTGAGCGGCGAAAAGAGTGGGATTTCGTCGTGCGCCGCGGAGTTCTTCCGCCGCCTCACAGCTGATAAGAGACCTCATGGACGTCGTCGTCGTCGAATCGCCGGCCAAGGCGAAGACAATCAACAAATATCTGGGCAAGAACTATAAGGTCCTGGCCTCGTTCGGCCATGTCCGCGATCTGCCGGCCAAGGACGGCTCGGTGCGCCCGGACGAGGACTTCGCCATGTCCTGGTCGGTCGACACCGCCTCCGGCAAGCGGCTTGCCGACATCGCCAAGGCGGTCAAGGACGCCGACGGGCTCATCCTCGCCACCGACCCGGATCGCGAGGGCGAAGCGATCTCCTGGCATGTGCTGGAAGTGCTGAAGCAGAAGCGCGCGCTGAAGGACAAGCCGGTCAGCCGCGTCGTCTTCAACGCCATCACCAAGGCCTCGGTGCTCGAAGCAATGGCCAATCCGCGCCAGATCGATGCGCCGCTGGTCGATGCCTATCTCGCCCGCCGCGCGCTCGATTATCTCGTCGGCTTCACGCTCTCGCCTGTGCTGTGGCGCAAGCTGCCGGGCGCCCGTTCCGCGGGCCGCGTGCAGTCGGTGGCGCTGCGCCTGGTCAGCGACCGCGAATCCGAGATCGAGCGCTTCATTCGCGAGGAATACTGGCAGATCGCCGCCATCCTCGGCACGCCACGCAACGACAGCTTCGAGGCGCGGTTGACCGCCTATACCGGCAAGAAGCTGCAGAAGCTCGACATCGCCAACAAGGCGCAGGCCGACGACATCAAGGCGATGCTGGAGGGTGCGACCTTCAAGGCGCTGTCGGTCGAAGCCAAGCCCACCAAGCGCAACCCCGGTCCGCCCTTCACCACCTCGACGCTGCAGCAGGCCGCCTCCTCCGGGCTCGGCTTCTCGGCCAACCGCACCATGCAGGTGGCGCAAAAACTCTATGAAGGCATGGATGTCGGTGGCGAGACCGCCGGCCTCATCACCTATATGCGAACCGACGGCGTGCAGATGGCGCCCGAGGCGATCGACGCCGCTCGCGATGCGATCGTCAAGGAATTCGGCGCGAAATACCTGCCCGAAAAGCCGCGTTTCTACACGACCAAAGCCAAGAACGCCCAGGAAGCGCATGAGGCGATCCGCCCGACCGATTTCAAGCGCACGCCGGCCTCGGTGCGGCAATATCTCGATGCCGACCAGGCGCGGCTTTACGAGCTGATCTGGAAGCGCGCTATCGCCAGCCAGATGCAGCCGGCCGAGATCGAGCGCACCACGGTCGAGATCGAGGCGGTCAACGGCGCCCGCACCGCCGAACTGCGCGCGATCGGCTCGGTCATCCGCTTCGACGGCTTCATTGCCGCCTATACCGACCAGAAGGAGGAGGACGCGGAGGACGAAGAAAGCCGTCGCCTGCCCGAGATCCGCGCCGGCGAGCTGCTTGCCCGCCAGGCGATCAACGCCACCCAGCACACGACCGAGCCGCCGCCGCGCTACTCCGAGGCGTCGCTGATCAAGAAGCTGGAGGAGCTCGGTATCGGCCGGCCGTCGACCTACACGGCTATCCTGAAAACGCTTGAAGACCGCGACTACGTTACGATCGACCGGCGCAAGCTGGTGCCGCAGGCCAAGGGCCGGCTGCTGTCGGCGTTCCTCGAAAGCTTCTTCGAGCGCTATGTCGAGTATGACTTCACCGCCTCGCTCGAGGAGAAGCTCGACGAGATCTCCGACGGCAAGCTCGCCTGGAAGGACGTGCTGCGCGATTTCTGGAAGGATTTTTCCGGAGCTGTCGACGACATCAAGGAACTGCGCGTCACCGACGTTCTCGACGCGCTCAATGACGAGCTCGCGCCGCTGGTGTTCCCGGCACGGGAAGACGGCTCGAACCCGCGCATCTGCCCGAAATGCGGCTCAGGCAACCTGTCGCTGAAGCTCGGCAAGTTCGGCGCCTTCGTCGGCTGCTCCAACTATCCCGAATGCTCCTACACCCGCCAGCTCGGCGACGCCGCCAATCCCAATGGCGAGAACGGCAATGGCGAGGACGGCGTCAGGCTGCTCGGCAAGGATCCGTACACGGCCGAGGAAATCACGCTCAGGAGCGGCCGTTTCGGCCCCTATATCCAGCGCGGCGAAGGCAAGGACGCCAAGCGCTCGAGCCTGCCCAGGGGCTGGACCGCCGAGTCGATCGACCATGAAAAGGCGCTGGCCCTGCTGGCATTGCCGCGCGATGTCGGCAAGCACCCGGAGACCGGCAAGATGATCTCGGCCGGCCTCGGACGTTACGGGCCCTTCGTGCTGCATGACGGCACCTATGCCAATCTGGAAAGCATCGAGGACGTGTTCTCGATCGGGCTGAACCGCGCTGTCTCGGTGATCGCCGAGAAGCAGCAGAAGGGCAAGGGCGGCCGCAACGGCAGCACGCCGGCTGCGTTGAAGGAGCTTGGCGACCACCCCGATGGCGGCGGCAAGATCGTTGTGCGCGACGGCAAATACGGCCCCTATGTCAATTACGGCAAGGTCAATGCGACGCTGCCCAAGGGCAAAGACCCGCAATCGGTGACGATGGAGGAGGCGCTCGCTTTGATCGCCGAGAAGGAAGCCAAGGGCGGAGGCGGCAAGAAACCGTTCCGCAGGGCGGCGAAGAAAGGATAGTACGACGTGGCGCGCAGGATCTCCGGAAGAAGCCACGGCGATCCGCGCGGCGCCGACACCCGGGCCAAGGTCAAGGACGACTACCGGCCCTCGCGCGACGAAATCCTGCGCTACATCGCCGAGAATCCCGATCGCTCCGGAAAACGTGAGATCGCCAAGGCCTTCGCGTTGCGCGGCGAGGACCGCATCTGGCTGAAGGACCTGCTGCGCGACTTGCAGGACGAAGGCCTGCTGACAAGGGAGCGCAAACGCCTCACTCGCGCAGGTGCCTTGCCCCATGTCGCCGTGCTCGACATTGTCGGTCGTGACGCCGACGGCGTGCTGCAGGCCAACCCGAGCGAATATACCGGCCCCGGCTCGCCGCCTGTCATTGCCATCCGCATGTCGCGCGGCGCCAGCGGCCCCGTCCCTGGCATCGGCGACCGTGTGCTCGCCAAGACCTTCCCGACCGACGATCCTGCCGGCCCGGCCTATACCGGGCGGGTGATGAAGATCTTCGAGAAACGCAGCGAGGCGGTGCTCGGCGTCTTCCGCGTGCTGAAGGACGGCAGCTTCCGCATCGAGCCGGTGGAACGCCGCCAGCCCGAGCTGATCGTCGACAAGGAATTCCAGAACGGGGCCAAAAACGGCGATCTTGTCGAGGTCGAGCCGGCGCGCGCTTCGCGCTACGGGCTACCGCGCGCCAAGGTGCTGGCAGTGCTGGGCTCGCTGTCCAGCGAGAAGGCGGTCTCGATGATCGCCATCCACGCCCACGATATTCCGCACGTCTTTCCGGCCGATGTGATCGCCGAAGCCGATGCGATGAAACCGGCAACGCTTGCCGACCGCGAGGACTGGCGCGACCTGCCGCTGGTCACCATCGATCCGGCCGACGCCAAGGACCACGACGACGCGGTCTTCGCCATGCCCGATGCCGACGAGAAGAATCCCGGCGGCGTCATCGCCACAGTGGCGATCGCCGACGTCGCGGCCTATATCCGCTACGGCACGCCGCTCGATCGTGAAGCGCTGAAGCGCGGCAATTCGGTCTATTTCCCGGATCGCGTCGTGCCGATGCTGCCCGAGCGCATTTCCAACGATCTCTGTTCGCTGCGCGAAGGCGAGGACCGTCCGGCCATCGCCGTTCGCATGACCTTTTCCGCCGAAGGCCGCAAGCTCAGGCACTCCTTCCACCGCGTCATGATGAAGTCGGCGGCCAAGCTCGCCTATCCGCAGGCGCAGGCGGCGATCGACGGCGCGCCGGACGACAAGACGGGGCCGATCCTTGACACAGTTCTCAAGCCGCTATGGGACGCCTATGCGGTGCTGAAGCGCGGCCGCGACAGCCGCCAGCCGCTCGAACTGGAGCTGCCGGAACGCAAGATCCTGCTCAAGCCGGACGGCACCGTCGACCGTGTCGTCGTGCCGGAGCGCCTCGACGCCCATAAGCTTATCGAGGAGTTCATGATCCAGGCCAATGTCGCGGCCGCGGAGACGCTTGAAGGCAAGAAAGAGCCCCTGGTCTACCGCATCCACGATGCGCCTTCGCTCGCCAAGCAGGAATCGCTGCGCGAATTCCTGCACACACTTGGCCTGTCACTGGCGCGCGGCGCGCAGATGCGGCCGGGGCAGTTCAACGGCATTCTGGAGCGGGTGCGCGGCGCCGACAACGAGGCGCTGGTCAATGAAGTGGTGCTGCGCTCGCAGAGCCAGGCCGAATATTCGCCGAAGAACATCGGCCATTTCGGTCTCAACCTGAGACGCTATGCGCATTTCACCTCGCCGATCCGGCGCTATGCGGATCTCATCGTGCATCGCGGACTGATTGCCGCGCTCGGTCTCGGTGCCGGCGGCCTGACGCAGCAGGAGGCGGATCGGCTGGAAGAGGTCGGCGCGCTGATCTCGGCCACCGAGCGCCGGGCCATGGCCGCCGAACGCGATACGGTCGACCGGTTGATCGCAGCCTACCTTGCAGAGCGCATCAACGACACCTTCGACGCCCGCATCTCCGGCGTCACCAAGGCGGGACTCTTTGTCCAATTGCCGCAGTACGGCGCTGATGGCTTTATTCCGGTGTCAAGCCTCGGCGGCGACTACTATATCTACGACGAAACCGCTCGATCGCTGTTCGGAGAGCGCATCGGCAAGGGCTATCAGCTTGCCGATCGCGTCGAGGTTCGGTTGCTCGAGGTCGCGCCGATGGCCGGCGCGATGCGTTTCGAGATGCTGAGCGACCCGAAGCCGCTGCCCGGCTCGCGACGGTCGTTCCACAAGGCCAAGGGCCGCGCCCGCGCATCGCAGTCGCGTTTCGGGCCCCGCGGCAGGAGAAGATGATGCCAAAAGGACTTGGGGTGCCTAAAGGACTTGGGGTGGAAGAACAGGTTTTCGGCGGCGAGCATCATTCGGGCCGTGTCGCGCGTCCGCTGTGGACGGCGATCAAGCGCGGTCTGCTTGGCCGCTGCCCGCATTGCGGCGAAGGCAAGCTGTTCCACGCCTTCACCAAGCCTGTCGACAAATGCAGCGTCTGCGGCGAGGAGCTTCACCACCACCGCGCCGACGACCTTCCCGCCTATCTGGTGATCGTCATCGTCGGCCACATCGTGGTTGGCGCCTTTATGGGCGTGGAGGCGACCTCGACGCTTACGCTGTGGCAGCACGCGCTGATCTGGGTGCCGCTGACCCTCGTTCTGGCCATCGCGCTGCTGCAGCCGGTCAAAGGTGCCGTCATCGGCCTGCAATGGGCGCTCTATATGCACGGCTTCGGCGGCGAGAAGGACGAGTTTGAACCGCATCCCTAAGCCTGCAGCGGTTCTGCCTTTGATAGAGACAACGACCATCTCCAAGCCTCTGTTTTATGCAATTGCGGACCGAAAGCCGCTGCGCGCTTTTCCTGGAATTGCTCCAGCAGCGACTTTTCGTCCGAGGCTGGTGCAAAGGCCCGAACCCGCAAGCCACTTTCGCATTCGAGAAGTTTCCGCTAGGTCGAGCGCATGGAAGGAATGACCAGGGCGGATGTCGACAAGCTCGATAAAGGCTTGGCAGTGCACGGCGGCCGGCTGCTTCGCCCGCGCGATGCCGCAACCTTGATCCTGCTCGACCGGAGCGGCAGCGACGTTCTGGTGCTGATGGGCCGGCGCCATGCCGGGCATGCCTTCATGCCCGGGAAATTCGTCTTCCCCGGCGGCCGCACCGACCCCGCCGACAGCCGCATTCCAGTGGCCGCCCCGCTGCACGCCAAGGACGAGGCAAGGCTCGCCAGCGGTCCCGGCCGCGCGAGCGCCGCGAGGGCACGCGCCATCGCCTTGTCGGCAATCCGTGAGACTTACGAGGAAGCCGGCCTGCTGATCGGCCGCAAGGGCCCGTTCGCGACCGCCAAGCGCGATTGGCAGGGTTTCGTCGAACACGGCGTGACGCCGTCGCTGGACGCCCTGCGCTTCATCGCCCGCGCCATCACCCCGCCCAACCGCGTGCGCCGTTTCGACACGCGCTTCTTCAGCGCCTGGCGCGAGGATGTCGCCGTGGAATTGCCGGACGGCGGCCCGACCAACGAGCTGGAAGAACTCGTCTGGCTGCCGCTCGCCGAGGCGCGCAAGGCCGACATTCCCGACATTACCCGCATGATCCTGGAAGAACTGGAAAAGCGGCTCACGAACGATCCCTTGCTGAGTCCGGGCGGTGCCGTGCCGTTTTTCCGGCTGATCCGAAACCGCTTCGTCCGCGAAGTCCTTTAGAAGTAGAGCATCCATATTCCATGACGGTCGATACCCAGCAAAAGGGCGACGAACGCGTACACTGGTTGCCGATGATTGCGGCGATCTCCTCGATCAGCGTGGTCGGCATCGCCATCGGCCTCGGCATGCCGCTGCTCAGCGTCATCCTCGAAACGCGCGGCCATTCGGCCTCGATGATCGGCCTCAACACCGCGGTCGCCGGCCTTGCCTCGATCGCCGGAGCGCCGCTCGCCACGCCGCTTGCCATGCGGCTCGGCGTCGCCTGGACCATGCTTTTGATGATCGCCGTTGGCGCGCTTGCCTTTGTCGGCTTCCATTTCGCGCCGGATTTCTGGATGTGGTTTCCGCTGCGCGTCGCGCTGCATATCTCGCTGACGGTGCTCTTCATTCTGTCGGAATTCTGGATCAGCACCTCGGCGCCGCCGCATCGCCGCGGCCTTGTACTCGGCATCTACGCCACGGTGCTTTCCCTGGGCTTCGCCGCCGGGCCGTGGCTGTTCGCTCATCTCGGCTCAGGCGGCTTCCTGCCGTTTGGTGTCACCATTGCGCTGGTGACGCTCGCAGCCATTCCGGTGCTTGCAGCGCGCAACGAGAGTCCGACCATAGTCGCCGACAGTGAGACCAGCCACTTCCTGCGCTACATCTGGATGGTGCCGACCGCGACCTTCGCCGTTCTGGTGTTCGGCGCCGTCGAGACCGGCGGCTTCTCGCTGTTCCCGGTCTATGGCAACCGCTTAGGATACTCGGAGGCCGACGCAGCACTGCTCCTGACCATGATCGGCCTCGGCAACGTGCTCTTGCAGATACCGATCGGCATGATTAGCGACCGCGTCTCCGACCGCCGCTACCTGCTTCTGGCCTGCGCCACGGTCGGTCTCATCGGAACCGTTTTCATGCCGTTCTTCGCCCAAAACTGGCACCTGATGGCGGCCCTGCTGTTCGTCTGGGGCGGCGTGGTCGCCGCCATGTACACGATCGGCCTTGCCCATCTCGGCTCGCAACTCTCCGGCCACGAGCTCGCCTCCGCCAACGCCGCCTTCGTGCTGTGCTACGGCGTCGGCATGGTGATCGGCCCGCAGGCGATCGGCATCGGCATGGACGCCTTCGGCCCCTCTGGCTTCGGCTGGTCGCTCGCGCTGTTCTTCGCCGCCTATATGCTCCTGGTCTGCGCCAGGCTGGTGCGGAAAATTCTCTAGCGCGGAATGTCGCGAGGCTTGGGTATCCTGACATCACCGTGTCAGCAGCACCCCTGCTATACCCTCGCTCCAACGCAGGTATAGCGAGGAGAGATCGGATGATCGACAGCGGCTTTGAAACCAAGTCCCTCAGGATGGAACTGCTCCTGCTCGTCACCTTCCAGGCGCCGGCGGCCGATGTCGAGCGCATCATGGAGGCGGTCGTGGCGATCACGCCGCTGCGCATGGGCAAGTATGACGGCAACGCCTACCAGTCGGCGCAAGGCATCGAGCGCTACCGGACGCTCGAAGGGGCTGCCGCGGGCGCCGAGATCGAGCTGCGCAGGCGGCCGGGCACGGTCGAGGTGTCGTTCGAACTGCCCGACGACCAGGCGCTTGCCGCGCGCGTCGTTGAGGCCATATTCCAGGCTCACTCCTATGAGGAGCCGGTGATCCGCATCCAGCCGTTGCTGACCTGCCGTTCCAAGGGCCTCGATGACCGTGCCAATCCGAACCGCTGGTGGAATACGACCGGCGACTGGAAGAAGGCCGATCTGCAGGTCAGGGAGAACGCCTGACCGGCGGGTTCCGCTGGGTCAAAACGGGGCAGGAAGGCGCTTGGGCTTGACTTTCCGGGCGCGTTCTTTATGTGTCGCGCCAAGTTTCCCGCGTCCGGGTGTTTTCCCGTGTTCCAGCGGCCAAAACTCCACGAACATTAACGGACGAACATCATGGCCAAAGCCGCAAACATCAAGATCAAGCTTCTGTCGACCGCCGACACCGGTTTCTTCTACGTGACCAGCAAGAACAGCCGCACCAAGACGGACAAGCTGTCGTTCCGCAAGTACGATCCGGTCGCCAAGAAGCATGTCGAGTTCAAAGAAACCAAGATCAAGTAATCCGGTTTCCTCCGAGAATGCCAAAGCGCCGCCCTAAGGGCGGCGTTTTTCGTCGATGGGCTTACCCGATCAAAACGGACCCTGCGACGCCGGATCAGCTGGCCGCCGTAGGATCGCGCACCGAATTTTCGCACCAAGTGTGGCAGCGCCGTCACATCGAGCCGAGCGGGACCTGCTTACAGTACGATTCTGCAACACAGCGGGATCAGCGGAAGCGGGGGCTTCATGACGCATCGATGGTTCGCCGGACTGTTGTCGGCAACTTGGTCTTTTCCACGGTCGCGGCCAAGGCTGCCGATTTATCGCCGGTTGTCGCAGCGCCGACTTTCAACTGGACGGGCCTTTATGTCGGCATCCAGGGTGATTATCAATGGAGCAACGACCGCTCCACTGAGTTCCTTATGGCGACCGGAGCGCCGACCGGCTTCTTCCAGGATTTCCATCCGACCGGCGGACTGGGCGGCATCCACGTCGGCTACAACTACCAGATTGACCGGATCGTGCTCGGCATTGAGGGCGACGCTGAACTCGGCCGTGTGAGTGACAGCATCACTGCCTTCGGCAATAGGTTCGACGCCCGAAAGAACTGGGAGGCTTCTATCCGTGGGCGGCTCGGGCCGATGGACCGCCTCCTTCTCTATGTCACCGGCGGCGCCGCGTTCACCGAGTTGAAGTATTCCTATGTTTCGCTGGCCAATGCAGTACCGCCCGCCAATGCCACGATCTCCAAGACCGGATGGACCGTCGGCGGCGGCGGCGAAGTTGCGCTGACGGACTGGATGACCGCGCGCCTGGAATATCGCTATAGCGATTTCGGGACCACCCGCTTCGACTGGCCCCCGCCCGTCGGTGGTACGTACGAGCAGCATCCACGTTTCCATGAATTGCGCGCCGGCATCAGCCTCAAATTCTGAGGCGTCGGAGCGACCTTGCCTCGAAGTTGATCCCGTTTCGCCTACGACAAAACGCAATGGACTCCACCGTTTGGTGCGGAATCCTGATCTCTTTTCTGGAAAAGGGGGCCGGTCGGCGTTTGGCAGCGGTACGAGGAGGCCACTATGTGCCAGCGCCGGCCGGCCGACCCCACGGACCCAGGAGATGCGGCGGACCTGAGCATCATGGGGTATTTTTAGGATCGAGCCGGGCAGTCTACCCTCGTGCCGGCTTCGTTTTCGGTCTATGCGAAGCAGATTTGCGCAAGAACGTATGAAAATCAACCATTTCTTAACCACGGCTTCCGAATCGCTTGGGTTAAGGTAAATTCGTAACCCTGTCGGATGACTGGATATTAGCGACCTCTACAATGCGTGTCGCTCAAAAGTGTGCGGCGGTTTTGAGAAAACGACCTGCCCAAATCAAAAAGACCTAGCGCATGTCGCCCAAAAGTGCGCGGATGCTGAAGCGCGTCGCCGAAATCCGTTTCAACGAACGCGCTTTAGGCGGCCTTGGCGACAACCCGGTTGCGGCCGCCGCTCTTGGCCTCGTAGAGCGCAAGGTCGGCGCGCTTCATCAGCGCCGCGACCGTATCCGCTCCCTTCAGCACCGACGACACACCGAGGCTGACGGTCACTTCGATCGTCTTGCCGTCCGTCCCGATTGCAAAGGGCACCTGCGCGATCTCGGCGCGGATGCGTTCGGCCACCTTCTCGGCAATGGGCCCGTCGGTGTCAGGCATGACCACGACGAACTCCTCGCCGCCGAACCGGCAGGCGAGATCGATGCCGCGCACGTTCTTGCGCAGCCGCCTGGCGAATTCGCGCAGCACGTCGTCGCCGCCGTCATGGCCGTGAGCGTCGTTGATGGATTTGAAGCGGTCGAGATCGGTGATCATCACCGACAGCGGCCGCCGCCGCGCCACGGCGCGATCGAACAGCGTCTGCAGGTGGCTGTCGAGGTAGCGACGGTTATGCAGCCCGGTCAGCCCGTCGGTCACCGCCATCTCGATGGTTTGGGTGACGCTGGCCCGCAGCTGGTCGTTGTAGCGTTTGCGCCGCACCTGCGTGCGCAGGCGCGCCGTCAGTTCGTGCTGGTCGATCGGCCGCGTCAGATAGTCGTTGATGCCGAGTTCGAGGCCCCGGATGATACGCCCCCCCTCGCCCTCTTCGGCCAGAAGGATGATCGGTAGGAAGCGGGTGCGGTCGAGCGAGCGCAGTTGCGAGCAGAGTCTGAGCGCATCGAAGTCGGCAAAGGCCGTCGAGATCAGCACGCATTCATAGGGTGTTTCGGCGGCCTGAAAGAAGCCCGCGTTCGGATCGGTGGCGATATCGAGCTCGGCGCTGCCGCGCAGCATCTTTTGGACGCGCTCGATCGACGACTTGCGCTCGTCGATCAGAAGCACCTTGGGCTTGGTGTCTTCCGTCGCGAAGTTGCGGCTGAGCAGTTCCTCGATGCCGATGTTGCGCGTAGTCGAGGCGCGCAGCCGCAATTCGTCGGTCAGCGACTTCAGCCGAACCAGGCTTTTCACCCGCGTCATCAACTGCAGATCGTTGACCGGCTTGGTGAGAAAATCGTCGGCGCCGGCCTCGAGGCCGCGCACCCGGTCGGACACCTGGTCGAGCGCGGTGATCATGACCACCGGAATGTGAGAGGTCGCCGGGTCGCTCTTCAGCCGCTTGCAGACCTCGAACCCGTCCATGCCCGGCATCATCACGTCGAGCAGCACGACATCGACCTTGCCGTTCTCGCAGGTCTCGATCGCGTCCGGGCCGTTGCCGGCCGTCAGCACCTCGAAATACTCGGCGAGCAGCCGGACCTCCAGCAGCCGCACATTGGCGGGGATGTCATCGACGACGAGGATCCGCGCGGTCATCTCAAAGGCTCCGGCTCGGCATCAGGCATCGCCCAGATAGGATTTGATCGTCTCGATGAAGCGCGGCACCGAGATAGGCTTGGAAATATAAGCCTCGCACCCCCCCTGGCGGATGCGCTCCTCGTCGCCCTTCATCGCGAAGGCGGTGACGGCGATGACCGGGATCGAATGCAATTCGTCGTCTTCCTTCAGCCATTTGGTCACTTCCAGGCCCGACACCTCGGGCAGCTGGATGTCCATCAGGATGAGGTCCGGCCGGTGCCGGCGCGCCAGGTCCAGCGCTTCCAGGCCGTTGCGCGTGCGGACCGTCTCGTAACCGCTGGCTTCGATGAGGTCCCGAAAGAGCTTCATGTTGAGCTCATTGTCCTCGACGATCATGACCTTCTTAGCCATCGTTTTCCCGTCCCGACGGTCCCCGGAGCCGAAGACCGTCGTCATGCGTCCTTGCCGGATCGCACCCAACCCGCATGTACCCTACGTCAATATGATTGACGAAACGCAAACCGGCCGTTGGAAAAGCACACCGATTCCACTTGCGGGTGCAGGGCTTAAGCGGCTGAGACTTGCCGCAAGCGACGCTTGCCATTACTGCGGAAGAAAGACTCACATCCACACCGGCAAAAGGTAACGATGGCGAACGCAGCGTCAATGCGCGAAGAAGCGGAAACTCTTGCCGTCAGGGCGCTTGGCTTCGTCGCCGGCGATCCCGAACTCTTGCCCCGTTTCCTGGCGATTACCGGCATCGATGCGCAGTCGATCCGCAAGGCAGCCGCGGAGCCGGGCTTCCTTGCCGGCGTGCTGCAGTTCATCCTCGCCCACGAGCCGACGCTTTTGCGCTTTGCCGAGGAGACCGGCACGCCGCCGGCCGCCATCGGCAAGGCCTTGCGCCTGCTGCCGCTCGGCAACGACGACCACGAGCGCTCGGCATGAGCGACGACCCCGAGACCGCGCGTCAGATCGAGGAGCTTGCCGCCGACGACCGGCCGCTGCTGGTGCTCGACGTCGACGATGTCGTGCTCGAATTCGTTCGGCCCTTCCCGCATTTCCTGAAATCGCGCGGCTTCCAACTGACGCTCGCCTCCTTCCGCCTCACCGGGAACATCGCCGAGACGGCATCCGGCAGGCTGATCGAGCAGCCCGAAGTCACGGCCCTTCTCGGCGATTTCTTCGACGCGCAGGCCGATTGGCAGAGCATCACCGACGGCGCCGCGGAGGCGCTGGCGACGCTCGGGCAGCGTGCCGAGATCGTGCTCCTGACCGCCATGCCGCATAAGCACCGCGCCGTGCGCCGCGCGCATCTCGACGCGCTCGGCCTGAACTACCCGCTGCTGACCACGGAAATGGCGAAAGGACCGGCCATCGCCAAGCTGCGCGGCGCCAAGGGCAGGCCCGTCGCCTTCGTCGACGACCAGCCCGCCAATCTGATGTCGGCGCGCAATTCGGTTGCCGACGCGTACCTCTTCCACCTGATGGCTGACAACGCCCTGCGCGCCTTCCTGCCGCCGACACCGGACGACATCATCTCGGTCGAGAACTGGCGCGAGGCGGCGCCGAAGATTGCGAGCGCGCTTGAACTCTAGGGTAATACTAGGCTCGCTTTAAAGCCTGTCTCCCGAAAGTGGGAACCGGTTTCGGGACAAAGACATGAGCGCAGTGGACGAATCTGAAAGATCGCGACGCGCTTTAGGGCTGCAGCTTCGCTCCGGCGCCACCATTATCGTCCTGGTCCGAGCCGTCATCTTGACCCGAGCCGCCGTCCTGAATGGCATCCGCCGGTTTCAGCATGGCGCCGTTGACCGTGACCGAACCGTCGGCCTTGGCATTGATCACCCATTCCAGCCGGCCATCGGGCAGCGTCTTGGCAAAGCCCTTGACGCCAAGCGCGAAGGGGAAAGCCTGTGCCGCTTCTTCGTCGCTCTTGGCCCCCTCTTGCAGGGCCGCCACGATCTTATCGTAGCCCGCGACATCGACGGTCAAGGTCGCATCCGGCTTCTTGCCCGGAAACGTCATCTCGCCTTCCATCGCGACCTCGATGTCGCCGGCTTTCAGCATGCTGTGCCCCAGAACGCCTTTGGGATTCTTGGCCATAAATTCCGCGACCAAGGTATCTCCAAATTCTTCCGATAGCGGTGGATTCTTGTTGAGATCAAAGGCTTCGATTGCCTTCTTAGCCATGGAGTCGAGGTCGAGATTGGCGCCGCCGAAGTTGAGGTCAATGTCGGTAGGCAGTAATGGGGCGGTCCACGCGGGAAAGGTCTGAGGTAAGGTCAAGCCCGACGCCTTGATTGCATAATCGAGCTTGCCGTTATTCGCGATCCCATCAGAGCCGAACGTGGTGCTCAATTGAGCCGCACCGAAATTGCCGGCGTATGTTTCAAAGGCGAAGTTCTTGAATGTGTAGGTTCCATCGATCCGGTCCCACAGCGGCAGCGCGGCGAGCAGAAGCGATTTGAGCTCTGCCTGATCGGCTTTCAGCCGAACCTCGTCTTCATGAGCCACAGCGAATGCCAAGAGGTCCAGAAACGGTCTTGTCCGTAAGGCTTTAGCGGTCACATCCACTGCTAGATCCGGCGTCCTGATCGCCCCGACGTTCCGCTCGTCAATCTTGACCGTTTCGACGAAATCGGCCATCGCCTGCGTCAAGTTAAGGTCGACACCACCTTTTGCTGACTTGCTGGCTTTGAACTTTGCTGAGCCTGGGCCAACGCTCAAATCCGTGACTTGCCTCGGCATATGCGACGTCATCGTCATGCTCGCTACCGAGCTCGCGCCGCTGGTAAATGCTGCCAGTTCCGGATCATAGACGCCCGTGAACTTACCGTCCTTGATAGCGATCTCCGCCGTTCTCTGGCCGTCCGGATCGTTGATCGCGACTGACCCCTCGGTCGAAAAATCCGAAGACACATCCCATCCGCCGTCGCCGCGCGGTTTGACCAGCAGCGCGTAAGGCGGGAAGTCGAGTTTCGCTAGTGCCTGGTCCGGCAGTGCCGCTACAAGCGCCTTCAAATCGAAGGTGATTCTGTAAGCGTCTCCTTCCGTCGCGATTTTCAAGATGCCCTTGTCGATCGCTTGTTTGCCGACATAGCGGGACAGGTTGTCGGACAGTTGCTTAGCACCCTGACTATCGACGGCTTGCCCGAGAGCAGGTGCGCTGAACGCAAGAACTAAAACAAGTGGTAGAACACGTCTCACTCTGGACCCCCATTCGATTGCAAATTGCAAAACCACTTTCCATCGGTAGAAGGATACCATCACAGCCGCAAGACGACAGCTAAAGCACAAGCCGCATCAGCGGCCGACCGGGCTTGCGCTCCAGAAGCCTCTCGAATCCGGCCTTCTCGAACACCCGTGATGAGCCCACGAACAGGCCGATCGAGCGCGAGTCGCGCGACAGGTCGATCGGGCAGGCTTCCAGCAGCCTGGCGCCGTTTTCGCGGGCGAACGCGACGCCGCCGTCGACGAGGCGATGGGTGATGCCCCTGCCCCGCGCGTTGGCGCGGATGAAGAAGCAGGAGATCGCCCAGACGTTCGGATCGCCGGCATCCGCCGGATCGACCGGCGCCGAACCCCTACCCCGATTGTTCCATTCGGGCACGTCGGCGCGCGGGCCGATCTGCATCCAGCCGACGGCCCTGTCCTCCTCGAAAGCCAGAAGCCCCGGCGGCGGTCCGGCTTCGATGCGCGCCTTGATTTGATCCTTATTGCGCTCGCGGTCGCTGGCCCTGCGCTCCGCCGGTGTCAGCCGGAAATGCGTGCACCAGCAGCCGTAACAGGCGCCTTGCTTGCCGAAGAGGTCCTCGAAGTCGGTCCAGTGTTCAGGGGTCAGCGGTACTATGGTCGTGCTCATGCGTTTTCCCCAGGCCAAGCTTGTTGCCGGCCCAGCACTGTCGTACCATTGCGTTTGTTCTCTTTATGTTCGCAGCGATGGCGGCTCCTGTCAACAATCCCGAACACGGTTTTTGTCGCGACTGCCTGGCTTTTCAGCGCGGCGAGACGCGCCGCTGCGAGCGCTGCGGCAGCCCGAGGCTTGCCCGCCATCCTGAACTCTACCGGCTGCACATCGCCCATATCGACTGCGACGCCTTCTACGCCGCGATCGAAAAGCGCGACAATCCGGCGCTGAAGGACAAGCCGGTGATCGTCGGCGGCGGCCGGCGCGGCGTCGTCTCCACCGCCTGCTACATCGCCCGCATCCAGGGCGTGCGCTCGGCAATGCCGATGTTCAAGGCGCTCGAAGCCTGCCCGGACGCCGTGGTCATTCCGCCCAATATGGAAAAATACGTCCAGGTCGGCCGCGAGGTGCGCGCGCTGACGCAGGCGCTGACGCCGCTGGTCGAGCCACTGTCGATCGACGAGGCATTTCTCGACCTTGCCGGCACCGAGCGGCTGCATGGCATGCCGCCGGCGCTTGTGCTGGCCCGCTTCGCGCAGACTGTCGAAAAGGAGCTCGGCATCACCGTTTCGGCCGGCCTTTCCTACTGCAAGTTCCTGGCCAAGATCGCGTCGGACTTCCGCAAGCCGCGCGGCTTCTCCGTCATCGGCGAGGCGGAGGCGCCGACATTCCTCGCCGGACAGCCGGTGACGTTGATCTGGGGCGTCGGCAAGGCCTTGGCCGCGACGCTGGAGCGCGACGGCATCCGCACCATCGCCCAGCTGCAGCGCATGGAGCGCGGCGAGCTGATGCGCCGTTACGGCGTCATGGGCGACCGACTCTACCGGCTTTCGCGCGGCGAGGACGACCGCCGCGTCGACCCCGACGGCGATGCCAAGAGCGTGTCGGCCGAAACCACTTTCGACACCGATATCGCCTCGCTGGCGGAACTGGTGCCGGTGCTGCGCGGCCTGTCGGAAAAAGTCTCGATGCGGCTGAAGAAATCCGGCATTGCCGGGCGCACCGTGGTGCTGAAGCTCAAGACGCAGGATTTCAAGATCCGCACCCGCAACCGCCAGCTTGGCGATCCGACACGGCTGGCCGACCGCATTTTCCAGACCGGGCTCGACCTGCTGCGTCGCGAGGCCGACGGCACGAAGTTCCGTTTGCTCGGCATCGGCGTCAGCGATCTCTCCGACGACGGGAAGGCCGATCCGCCCGACCTGGTCGACGTCCAGTCGCGCAAGCGCGCGCTTGCCGAAACCGCGATCGACGAACTGCGCGACAAGTTCGGCAGGAAGGCCGTCGAGACCGGCTACACTTTCGGCAAGGGGCGCAGCGCCAATCCGCCCGAGCCGCTCGAGGATTGAGGCTGGCCGGCATTCATTGCGGATTCGATCAACTGCGCCGCAGGTCGATCCGGCTCGTCACCATGGTCCTGCCGGTTTTCGGATCGGTGTCGGTCACCGTCAGCCGCATGCCGTCGCTGCCGGTCTTTTCGACGGTCAACTGCGCTTTGCGGTCGCCGTTGACCTCCTTTGCCCAACGGATGCCGAGATTGAGCGCGTTGCCCGAGCGGCTTCCGTTTAGCCGCGCCGGTCCCGTGCGCGAGCCGATATAGACGCCGGTATAGCCGGCGCCGCTGGCCTTGAGATCGGCGCTGATCTCCCGCGTCATCAGGATGAGGCCGCGGCATTTGCCGTCGAGCGACAGCGAGGTCGAGGTGGCGCCGGATTTGAAGGTGCAGGAGATATTCACCGTCGGCGCGCTGGCGCTCACCTTGAGGGTACCGCTGCCGGCGAAGCTGCCCTGGAACGAGCGCAGGAAATCGGCATCGTCGGCACGGGCCTCCACCGCTGCCGTCAAGCAGCCGCCGAGCAGAAACAGCATCATCGATTTCATCGGAAGTCTCCCCCAGCATCGAAAGCTGCGACTATGACGACTCGAACGCCTGCGACGGCTGCAGGTTCCGCCTTCAACGTGACCGTTTTTTAACGCCGCTTTCCAACGCCGCCGGTGCTGGCCCAGTCGAATGCATGGACTAGCGGTTGCGGTCGAAGGTCTGGCTTGCGAAATAGCGCCCATGGCACCCGCTCCCTCGATCACCAAGGCCGCGCTCTGGATGGCGCTGTCGATCGCCTCGTTCCTGGCGATGTCGGTCGCCGGCCGCACCGCGACCGCCGCGCTCAATGTCTTTCAGGTACTGGAGCTGCGATCGGTAATCGGCTTCTTTATCCTGCTGCCGCTGGTGATGACGGGCGGCGGCTTCAACGCGATGCGCACCGAGCGCCCCCTCGCCCATGTCGCTCGCAACGTCGTCCACTATGCCGGCCAGGCCGCCTGGCTCTATGCCCTGACCTTGATTCCGCTGGCCGTGCTGATCTCGATCGAGTTCACGACCCCGATCTGGACCGCGATCCTGGCGGTGAGCTTTCTTGGCGAAAGGCTGTCGCGGCCCAGGTTAACAGCGATCGTGCTGGGGTTGATCGGAGTGGTGATCATCGTGCGTCCCGGCGTCGGCTCGGTCGATCCCGGCCATCTCGTCGTGCTGGGAGCCGCTATCTGCTTCGGCGTCTCGGTGGTCATGGTCAAGTCGCTGACGCGAACCGACAGCGTCGTGCGCATCATCTTCTGGATGCTGATCATCCAGTCCGTGGTCGGCCTCGTCCCGGCGCTCTATGTCTGGCGCAACCCGGCGGTAGAACTGTGGCCGTCGATATTCGTGGTCGCCTTTACCGGCATGTCTTCGCATTTCTGCATGGCCCGCGCGCTCAGCCACGCCGATGCGACCGTCATTTCGCCGATGGACTTCCTGCGCGTGCCGCTGTCGGCGCTGATCGGCTGGCTGCTTTACAGCGAGCAGATCGATGTCTTCACCGCCGGCGGCGCCTTGCTGATCCTGACCGGCAATCTGCTCAACCTGCAGCGGAAAGCGCCGCAGCCGGCCGAAGTCGCCACCTCGTAGCTACAAGGTCATTTGCCCGGTCCGGTCGCTTGCGATCCGACAGGCTGGCTGACGTCGACCTCGTCGATCGAGCGGCACTCAGTCATAGACACCATCGAATAGAAAATCGTTGTCACCGCCGGCCTTGAAATGGCCGGCGTACGAACCCGTCGGCAGCAGCAATGCTTCCCCTGAACTGTCGCGCAATGTCACGGTCTTTGGCCCGGTCGTAAGGTGAAATGGTGGATCAACCACGCTGCCGTCGATTTCGACCTGGCCTCGCAAAGGCGTTCCATCAGCGCTGTAGAGCGCATAGCTTCCGGCAATCGGAACCTCGAAAATCTTCCGCTCACCGGGATGAAGGCGAGAACCGGCGATCCTGAGGTTCGGCGCGACACGGACGTAGCTGTTCAAAATCAGGGGCGCGACCACCGGATAGATATAGTCCATCCGGTAGGACCACAGGATCAGCTTTGGCGGAGACTTGCCAAGGACGTTGTAGGCCGCGGAGTTCTTGCCTTCCCGCAAGGTCGCGAGCACGTAGTGTTTGTCGAGCCATAAGGTTGTCGGCTCCATCCGATTGGGTAGCATTCCTACGCCGTCAAAATACCGCTCGTCCGGTGCAAGCAGTGACTCTGCGCGCGCCACCAGTTCAAGTTGTGCCGCATTGTCGAAGCGAAGGTAGAGTAAATTGACAACGAAGCTTATGGCCATCGCCGTGGCGAGCGCTACCCATGCAAAGCGCAGGTAAGGCACGCGGGTTGCGAGGCCGTCGAGCATTGTCAATGACCATAGCGACATGAACGGCAACGCCATGATGAACACGTAGGGCCATGGCTGGTCGTGCGCGAAGACCAGCACCGTGACGACGGCCGAGAAGATCAGCGCAATTCGCCGTCGCTCGTCGAGCTTCATGATCTGCATCAGAGACAGAGCCATGCCGGAGAAGCAGAAGACATAGAGAACATAGTTGCGCGCGAGCGTCTGCAACACGAAGCGCCTCAGCCCCCCGTAGTCACCGCCGCCGCGCATCGCGATCTCAAGCGGACCGAATACGAGGCTCTTGGCGACAGGAACGGGGTCGGCGCCGCCGAAGATGAAGCAATAGGCGATTATGGGAACAGTCCATCCCAGCACGAGCCACGCGCCGCGGGCGATGCCCGCCGCGTAGCGTCTCATCAAAACCGCGTCGGCGACCAGACCAAGCCCGAGCGCAAGATTGAAGTAGATTGATTTCTGCGTCGCGAGAAAGGACAGGCCGCTCAAGGCGCCGGCAGCGACGAGCTGCCATCCCCTCAATTCACGCGCCCGCAGGACGACCAGCAGCGCCGCCACGGCGAAGAACACCGCCAGCGGTTCGGCGATGGTGCGAAAGATGCGCTCCATGAAATTCGAGAAGCAGAGGAGCAGGAGGACGATGACCAAGGCACGGATCCGATCCTCCCCCAGCGCGCGAGCGCAAGCGTAGACGAAAGCAATGGTCGCGCATGCCAGCAGCGCTGTCTGCATACGGCCAGCAAGCAGAATTGACGTGGCATCCCAACCGATCAGGTGTGCGATCTCGTAGAAGATCGCATAGCCGACCGCCTTGGCGTGCCAGACCGTGCCGAACAGGCCATTGGAGAAATATTTGGCCCATCCGAGTTGGACGAATTCGTCCATGACGAAGCGGGCGTTCCAAGCCAAGATGAAGAGTAAAATGATCTTAAGTGCGATCAGGACGCTCAGAAAAATCGTTGCCTGGCGCTGCCCGAGACCGAATAGCTGGCTTGATCTGCGTCCAAGTTCTTGCGTGTCCAAAATGCCCCCAAACCGGCTCAGGGTGAGCCACCCGCGCCCCTCGCGGCGCAGCGATTGCGCGCCCCTGTCGCTATTCGGGGCCGCCGCTCCACCCGCAAACAGCGAATTTGAGGACGCCAGCTCCCAGGAAGAGGTCCATGCCGGCATTCCCGTTCAGAGCTACCAACTCAACACTTCGCAATAGTTCGGCCAGTCCGGTACAGCCGATGCTCTCTGCGCCTTTGGGAAATACCGTCGCGCCATGGCCGCAAAGTCCGAGCGTGAAAACAGCACGACATGCTTGTCTCCGGTAATGTGCCAGTCCGAAAGAAGCGACAGCATGGCGCGTACGCCTCCCGGCTCAACGTCCTTCAGGATGATCTTCCGGCAGGCCCAATGTTCGCAGCTTTCGGCCAGCGATTTGAAGAACGCGTCGCGCTGATCGACCGGCACATGATGGATGACGTCGCAAATCGTGACGGCATCATAGAGCCCGATCACGTCGGTGAGATAAGTCGCGGGCAGAAGTTCGACCCTTGCTCGATTTGCATTGCTCAGGAATGTGCCGACCGAGGGAGCTGGATCGCACATCGTAACCGCGAGGTCAGGGCGCCGATTTAAAAGCCGCTCGACAAGGGCGCCGTCACCGCCGCCGATGTCCAGGACCTTCGCGCCGTTCGGCAATTCGCCGTCGAGAAAATCCGCGATTCTGTCGAGGTTGACGAACACACGGCGATAGACATTGCCGACCGGCTTGAAATGGCGGCCGAGAACCCTGCGCGCGACCTGACCTGGTGCTGACATTCTTATTCCTCGTTTCCTATTGAATGCTGTTTCGCCGGGCGGGAGGGTGCCGTTGGCACAGGTGCGAGCCGCAGATAGAACCGCGGAAGGATGGCCCAGTGCGCGGCGACAAAGTTCCACGCGAATAGAGCGACGGTGGCAATCGGAGTCGCAATTGCAACACTAAGACCGAGGCCGGAACACAGAACGATCATTATGGCTGTCGAGATCGGATAGGCTGCGGCCATGCCTCCTACGAAACGCGCGAATGCCTTCAAACGAAGAGGCTCGGCAAAGGTGAACCAGCTGTGCAGTGCGTATCCGAGGGGCGACACGGCCATGAATGAAACCACGGTGCCCAGCAGGTAATGCCCTCCCACTCTATCGACCGCAATCATGATGGCGTTGTGCGTGATGGCGCACACCAACCCCACCAGCATGTACCGCCACCCCCGTTCCAAAAGCGGTCGTTCGGGGGCAGCCGCATAGCGCTTCTGCTCCACCTGCTCGCCGGAGTTCATGGCAGGGCTGGGCATTGGCGTCAGAAAGCTCCTGTCAGTTTCGCGCGAAGCCGGCACACGACACGCTCACGCAACCGCGAGTCGCGCAAATAGCGCCTCATTCCGATCGGCCCGAGCGACAGCACGACACCAGCCGCACGAACCAAGCCCTTCAAGTTGCCGGCCGACGCGGCGGCCAGCGACACGTTGACGCTGATCGACGCCCTGGCGGCAGGCCCTATCCTGCGACGGCTCCTCGCTGGAAGCCGGGGCAGATGGCGCTCCAGCACAGTCTGCATTTGTGATCGGAACTCGCTCGCATCACGGGATCCGGTTACAGTCAGCGAACTGCCGTGAACCCGAAAGGCCGTCGTGATCTCGTCGTGATAGGTTACCGGTCCAGTACTGGCGAGCTTGGCCCATATGTCCCAATCCGCCGTGTACCAGAGTTTCTCATCCACCCCGCCGCACGCCAGCCATGCGCTTCGGCGGAATATCGGAGCGGGCACCGAGACAAAATTTTGCACCAGCAGCCGTTCCAGCAGGAATTCAGCTTCGAGCACCTCGTCAGCCGGCAAGGGACAGTTCCAACGCCCCATTCGACGGCCGTAGCGGTCGACGATAGCGGTCGGGGCCAGATGAAGCGCGGCTTCGGGCGCATCCGTGAGCCAGCGGCGAACGGCCTCGACGCGCCCTGGCAGCCACAAATCGTCGGATGGAAGTATGCAAACATGATCGGCGGCCGCCAGCTCGACGCCTAAGTTGGTCTTCGTCTGCCACTGTCCAAGGTCCCTTCGCTGAAGCAGCCGCAGGGGCAATCGGTGGACAAATCGCTCGACAACGGCCGCGGTGGCGCTCGTCGGACTGCTGTCGATAACGATTATCTCCAGGCCACCGGTCGGCTCGGCGACCAGCGAGTCAAGTGTCGCGCCAATCCATGCCGCTCCTTCGTGGACCGGTATGACGACGGACAGAAATGGCTTTTCGATCACGCAGCTACCTCTTCCGCTCGGAAGCCAGTCGAACAGTCAGAACGCACGCCTGCCGTCCAGGTTATCAAGCAGCAACTTGAGCACAAAGCCGGCCAGCACCATGGACATGCCGGCCACACAGGCGGTGGTGATCACAAAGGTCAGGTGCACCGACTGCTCCATCGGACCGCCGACAAAAATCCAATGCAGCGCCAGCAGCACGTCCGCGACAAAGCCGGCCAGCGCGAGCGCGCCACCGGAAAAGACCAGCCATTCCAACGGGCGGCCGCGCATCAGCCACGGCACGATTCGGCCCCCGTGGACCGGGTGATAGATAGCGATCGCCACCTTGGCCAGCATGCCGAAAAGGATCGCCGAAAGACCTATCAACGTCGCCATTGCCGAGAGCGCGACGAAGTGGATTCCGAAATACCACCCGCCGATCCGGACCGGTCCCGCGGCGAGTATCGCGAGGCCGGCGATGCCGGCCACCAGCAAGGTCACCCCCGGTATGAGATACATGGTGTTGGGCGCATGGGCCACGATCAGGCGCAGGTGTCGCCAACCGTCGCGGAACGAGCGCAGATGAGGCGGGCGGCCGCGCTTGTCCGGATAGAGCTTGATCGGCACCTCGCGGATCACCAGCCCGGCGCGGTGCGCATTGATGACCATCTCCGAAGCGAATTCCATGCCGGGCGAGCGCGCGCCCATCCTGCGGAACGCATCGCGGGTGAACCCGCGCATGCCGCAATGAAAATCGTGTATCGGAGAATGGTGGAGCCAGCGGGCAATCGTTGAAAGCACCGGATTGCCGAGATACCGATGCAGCGCAGGCATGGCGCCGGGCTCGATACCGCCCGCGAAGCGATCACCCATCACCAGTTCGGCACCGTCCTCCAGCGCGTCGATGAAATCGCCGAGGCTGCTCCAGTCGTAGGAATCGTCCGCATCCGCCATGATGAGGTACTTGCCCCGCGCAGCTTCAGCCGCCGCGCTGATCGCCGCGCCATATCCCTTGACCCGTTGGTGCACGACGCGCGCGCCGAGGGACTCGGCAATCTCGACTGACCGGTCGCTTGACCCATTGTCTCCGACGACGACCTCGCCCTTGATGCCCCGCTTTGCAAAGACGTCGAGTGCCTTGCGGATGCAGATGCCGAGCGTGCGCTCTTCGTTAAGGCAAGGGATAATGGCCGACACGAGCGGTGCCCCCGCATCATCGGCGTGTTGCCCATCGAGATCAGTCTGGACTATCGCGAAATTCGACTTGTCGACCATAGTGCCCCGTTCCTGCCCAATCGTCGCCTTGCTGACGACCTAGGCACACGCCCCCAACACTTCCGCAGCCTAGCTGCGACATTAGCAAGAACAAGTTAGTCAAAGATATACAGAACCATACGCCGTTGAGCGAATGACGTGGTTTGGCGAGTATTGGGCGGGCGTTATTATGCTCTCGTCGTAAGCCCAGCGCATCCGGATTTGCCGACGTGGCTAGTCGCTGGCGTCACACTACGGCGGCGCTTCAAAAAATCCATCCGGGTCGTTGCTCAAGCCTAGATGAATTTCGGTGGCTTTTAGCACTTCGGAGATCATACCTATACCAGTTCCACTTCCACAACGCCCTGCACCGCGCGCATGGCAGATGCGATTTGCGGCGAGACGCGGTAACGACCCAGATCGATCTCGACCTCGCCCTGCGCCTCTCCCTTAAGCACGATAATGCTAACCTGACTGTCGCCACGCTGTTTAAGCTGTGATTGAATGGTAGAAGATGGGCGATCATCTCTGACAAAGATGCGCAGTGCCTTCTGAATGCGACTGGCTTCATCATCCAGCGATTGCACCGAGTTAATACGCAGATTGACGCCCTCGGGTCGGTCCTCAGCCGCAACGGTGATCACCACCGAGTTGCCAGGCTCCAGCATATCGCGAAATTGCGCCAAGCCTTCGGAAAACAGAACCGCCTCATACTGTCCTGTCGTATCGGAAAACTGAACTACACCCATCTTGTTGCCCGTCCGGGTCTTGCGTTCCTGTTTGGAAGTAACCGTTCCCGCAAGCCGCCCATTGGTCGCGCCGCGCTTAACGCCTGCGGCGAATTCCGCCCAGCTCTGCACTCGCATCTTCTGGAGTGCTGCCTTGTATTCGTCGAGCGGATGCGCCGAGAGATAGAAGCCAACCACCTGGAATTCGCGGTGCAGCCGGTCGGCGGCAAGCCAGGGATCGGTTGCCGGCAGGTTGAGCGCCTGTGATTGCGCGCCGAGCGATGCACCAAAGATGTCGGCCTGGCCGGAGATCGCGTTTTGCTGCGCTAGCGAGGCCAGCCCCATCATCCGCTCGACGCCGGCCATCATCACGGCGCGGTCATGCCCGAAGCAGTCCAGCGCGCCGGCCATGATCAGGCTTTCGAAGACGCGCTTGCCGACGATCTTCGGATCGACCCGCTCGCAAAAATCGGCAAGGTTTTTGAACGGCTTCTCGCCGCGCTTCTCGACGATATGCTCGACCGCCGCGTCGCCGACGCCTTTGAGCGCCGCAAGCGAATAGAAGATCTTGTTCTCGCCGACCTCGAAGGGGCGGAAGCTGGACATCACCGAGGGCGCCAGCACCTCGATGCCGAGGCGGAGCGCGTCCTGGCGGAAATCGGCAAGCTTATCGGTATTGCTCATGTCGAGCGTCATCGACGCCGCCAGGAACTCGACCGGGTAGTGCGCCTTGAGATAGGCCGTCTGGTAAGAAACGACGGCGTAGGCGGCGGCGTGCGACTTGTTGAAGCCGTAGTCGGCGAATTTGGCCAAAAGGTCGAAGATGAAATCGGCCTGCGGCTTGCCGACGCCGCGCTCCACCGCGCCCGAGACGAAGCGCTCGCGCTGCTTGTCCATCTCGGCGCGGATTTTCTTGCCCATGGCGCGGCGCAGGAGATCGGCTTCGCCGAGCGAATAGCCGGCAAGCTCCTGCGCGATCTGCATCACCTGTTCCTGGTAGACGATGACGCCTTGCGTCTCCTTCACCAGATGATCGATCTTGGGATGGATCGAGGCCATCTCCTCCTCGCCATGCTTTCTGGCGTTGTAGGTCGGGATGTTCTCCATCGGGCCGGGGCGGTAGAGGGCGACCAGCGCGATGATGTCCTCGATGCAGTCCGGCCGCATGCCGATCAGCGCCTTGCGCATGCCGGCACTTTCAACCTGGAACACGCCGACCACCTCGCCGCGCGACAGCATGGAGTAGGTATCGGGATCGTCGAGCGGTATGCGGGCAAGATCGATGTCGACACCCCGCCGCCGGATCAGCTTCACCGCCGTTTCCAGCACCGTCAGCGTCTTCAGGCCGAGGAAGTCGAATTTTACGAGCCCCGCCTGCTCGACATATTTCATGTTGAACTGGGTGACCTGCATGTCCGAGCGCGGATCGCGGTACATCGGCACCAGTTCCGACAGCGGCCGGTCGCCGATGACGATGCCGGCGGCATGCGTCGAGGCGTGGCGATAGAGGCCTTCGAGCTTCTGCGCCGTGTCGAGCAGCGTCTGCACGATCGGCTCCTTTTCCGCCTCCTCGGCGAAGCGCGGCTCGTTGGCGATCGCATCCGCCAGCTTGACCGGATTGGCCGGGTTCTGCGGCACCATCTTGGAGAGCTTGTCGACCTGGCCGTAAGGCATCTGCAGCACGCGGCCGACGTCGCGCAACACGGCGCGCGCCTGCAGCGTACCGAAGGTGATGATCTGCCCCACCTGGTCGCGGCCGTATTTCTGCTGGACGTAGCGGATGACCTCCTCGCGCCGGTCCTGGCAGAAGTCGATGTCGAAGTCGGGCATCGAGACGCGGTCCGGATTGAGGAAGCGTTCGAACAGCAGCGAGAAGCGCAGCGGGTCGATGTCGGTGATGGTTGTCGAGTAGGCGACCAGCGAGCCGGCGCCCGAACCGCGTCCCGGCCCGACCGGGATGCCTTGCGCCTTTGCCCATTTGATGAAGTCGGCAACGATCAGGAAGTAGCCGGGGAACTTCATCTTCTCGATGATGCCGAGCTCGAATTCGAGCCGCTCGCGATACTGCTCGATCGTATAGCCGGGCGTCGGCCCGTGCTTGGCAAGTCGCGCCTCCAGGCCTTCGCGTGCCTGGCGCGCGAGTTCCGCGGCTTCCGCCTTCTCGGCCGCATCCTTGTCGGCGGCGTCGGCTCCGGTGAAGCGCGGCAGGATCGGGCTGCGGTTCTTGGGATAGTAGGAGCAGCGCATCGCGATCTCGACAGTGTTGTCGATCGCTTCCGGCAGGTCCGAGTACAGCCGCGCCATCTCCGCTTGGCTGCGCAGGAAATTGTCCGGCGAAAGCCGCCGGCGGTTGTCGGCGGCCACCACCGAGCCTTCGGCAATCGCAATCAGCGCGTCATGCGCCTCGTAATCTTCGCGCTTGGAGAAGAAGGCCTCGTTGGTGGCGACCAGCGGCAGTTCGTGGCTGTAGGCAAGGTCGACCGTCGACTTTTCGACCATGCGGTCATAGCCGGCGATCCGTTCCAGTTCGACGTAGAGACGGTCTCCGAACAGGCCTTTGAGGAAGAGCAGCCGCTGCTCGGCGAGGTCGCGGCGATCCGCCTTAAGCGCGCTGCCGATCGGGCCGCGCGGTCCGCCGGTCAGGCAGATCAAGCCATCGCAACGGCCTTCAAGCATCGCGCTGGTCAGATGCACCGGATCGCCGGGCGGCGTCTCCAGATAGACCTTGCTGATCAGCCGGACCAGATTGGCATAACCCGCCTCGCTGGCGGCGATCAGCACGATCGGCGACATCTCGGGACCGTGCCGGCGGCGGTCGCGCTGGGCATCGCTGGCTTCGCCGGAAAAGGCGAGATCGACCTGACAGCCGATGATCGGCTGGATACCGTCCTTCACCGCCTTCTGGGCGAATTCGAGCGCGCCGAACAGATTGTTGGTGTCGGTCACCGCGATCGCCGGCGCTTCGTCCTTGACCGCGTGCCCGACGATCGCGCCGAGCTGCAGAGCGCCCTCGAGCAGCGAATAGGCCGAATGCACGCGCAGATGGATAAACGTCCGCGCCGACGCTTCCGGCCGCGCGGCCTTCACGGCTGCTTCGCGCTGCAACGGGTCGCGTGGAAGTCGTTCATCCGCCATGTTTTTTCGCGCTATCCCAAGGACTCATCTGTGCTGATGTATTGTCCCGGACGGAGCGATGCCAGTCCAGCACAATCGGTCGCGGACCACAGGCTTTCGACCCCTTGCCGCCAATGCTCAGGCGAATTCCATGATCACCGCATCCACCGCCAGGCTGTCGCCCGGTTTGGCGTTGAGCTTCGCCACGGTGAGGTCGCGCTCGGCGCGAAGCACGTTTTCCATCTTCATCGCCTCGACCACGGCCAGCGTCTCGCCGGCCTTGACCTCCTGCCCTTCCGCGACGGCGATCGACACGACGAGGCCAGGCATCGGGCAGAGCAGCATTTTCGAAGTATCCGGCGGCAGCTTCTCCGGCATCAGCCTTTCAAGCTCCGCCGTACGCGGCAGCATGGCTTGAGCCGTCACCGACATGCCCTTCCAGGCGATACGAAAACCGTTCGGCACCGGCCGGACCTGCGCCGCGATCCGGCTGCCGCCGACCGTGCCGTGCCAGATCGCGTCGCCGGGTCGCCAGTCGGAGGCGACCGTCAGCGGCTTGCCGCCATCGATCGACAGATCGACCTCCATCGGGATCGAAACCATGCCGTCGACGATGCCGGTGGCAAGATAGTCCGTGCCGAGCTTCACCACCCAGTCGCGCTTGAGATGGCCGGAATGCGGCGCCAGCCGTCCGCTGAGGCGGTCGAGCCGGTCCCGGCGCAGCAGCTCGATCGCGGTGGCGATCGCGGCGAATACCGCCCTCTCCTCGCCATCCGGTTCTACCGGCGCGAAACCGTCCGGATATTCCTCCGCGATGAAGCCGGTCGAAAGCCGCCCCTCACGCCAGCGCGGATGCTGCATCAGCGCCGCCAGGAACGGGATGTTGTGCTCGATGCCGTCGACCACGAAGCTGTCCAGAGCTTCGGACATGGCATCGATCGCCTCCAGCCTCGTCGGCGCCCAGGTGCAGAGCTTTGCCACCATCGGATCGTAGAACATCGATATCTCGGAGCCTTCAGCGACGCCGGTGTCGTTGCGGATCACGATGTCGCCGAATGCGCCCTCTTGCGGCGGCCGGTAACGCGTCAGCCGGCCGATTGACGGCAGGAAGTTGCGGAAAGGGTCTTCGGCATAGAGGCGGCTTTCCACCGCCCAGCCGTTGAGCTTCACGTCGCTCTGCTTGATGCAGAGCTTTTCGCCAGCGGCAATGCGGATCATCTGCTCGACTAGGTCGATGCCGGTGACGAGCTCGGTCACCGGATGCTCGACCTGCAATCTCGTATTCATTTCAAGGAAATAGAAGTTCTTGTCCTTGTCGACGATGAACTCGACCGTGCCGGCGCTCTGGTAGTCGACGGCTTTTGCCAGCGCCACTGCCTGCTCGCCCATGGCCTTGCGCGTCTTGGCGTCGAGGAATGGCGACGGCGCCTCTTCGACCACCTTCTGGTTGCGGCGCTGGATCGAGCATTCGCGCTCGCCGAGATGGAGCGCATTGCCATGCGCGTCGGCCAGCACCTGGATCTCGATATGGCGCGGATCGACGACGAATTTCTCGATGAAGACCCGGTCGTCGCCGAACGAGCTTTTCGCTTCCGAACGCGCGCGCTCGAAGCCGTCGCGCACTTCCGTCTTGCTCCAGGCGATGCGCATGCCCTTGCCGCCGCCGCCGGCCGAGGCCTTGATCATGACCGGGTAGCCGATCTCGCCGGCGATCCTTTCGGCATGGTCGGCGTTCTCGATGACGCCGAGCCAGCCGGGCACGGTCGAGACCTTGGCCTGGTTGGCGAATTTCTTCGATTCGATTTTGTCGCCCATCGCGCGGATGGCCTTGGGCTTCGGCCCGATGAAGACGATGCCTTCCTTTTCCAGCGCCTCGCAGAAGGAGGCGCGCTCGGACAGGAAGCCATAGCCTGGATGCACCGCCTCGGCGCCGGTCTCCTTGCAGGCGGCGATGATCTTCTTTGCGACGAGATAGCTCTGCGCGGCGGGCGACGGGCCGATATGCACGGCTTCGGCGGCCATTTCGACATGCATGGCATCGCGATCGGCGTCGGAATAGACCGCGACCGTGGCGATCCCCATCTTGCGCGCGGTCTTGATCACGCGACAGGCGATCTCGCCGCGATTGGCGATCAGGATCTTCTTGAACATTCGGATGTTGTCCTCCGGCGAAGCCGCCCAGTTCTATGGACAATTCCGGCGCGTCTCAAGTGTCTGGGCCCCCCTGCTCTCGGCGCCTGACACCGATTGCAGAAACCGCGCCGAAAAACGTCGCAACAGACGTTGGCCCCTACCTCGGAACCCGATAAGGTATTCGCGGGCGCATGATAAACGGCAGGCTGGTGCTAGCCTCGCCGGGCAGGCTTGGCAGCCCGCCAAAGCTGAAACTTGAAGATTGCCATGGGAGGAATGCCTCATGAAAACGCGTGCCGCAGTCGCTGTTGGCGCCGGAAAGCCGCTGGAGATCATGGAGGTGGACCTCGAAGGCCCGCGCGAGGGCGAGGTCCTGGTCGAAGTGAAGGCGACCGGCATCTGCCACACCGACGAGTTCACGCTCTCGGGCGCCGACCCGGAAGGCATCTTTCCGGCCATCCTCGGCCATGAGGGCGCCGGCATCGTCATCGATGTCGGCAAGGGCGTCACCTCGGTCAGGAAGGGCGACCACGTCATCCCGCTCTACACGCCCGAGTGCCGGCAGTGCCCGTCGTGTCTGTCGAGGAAGACCAATCTGTGCACCGCCATCCGCGCCACCCAGGGGCAAGGCCTGATGCCCGACGGCACCTCGCGCTTCTCGGTCGGCGGCGAAAAGCTATTCCACTATATGGGCTGCTCGACCTTCTCCAACTTCACCGTGCTGCCCGAGATCGCGGTCGCCAAGGTCAATCCCGACGCCCCCTTCGACAAGATCTGCTACATCGGCTGCGGCGTGACCACCGGCATCGGCGCGGTCATCAACACGGCCAAGGTCGAGCAAGGTGCGACGGCGGTCGTCTTCGGCCTCGGCGGCATCGGCCTCAACGTCATCCAGGGTCTTCGCCTTGCCGGCGCCGACATGATCATCGGCGTCGACTTGAACAACGACAAGAAGGCCTGGGGCGAGAAGTTCGGCATGACGCATTTCGTCAATCCGAAGGAGATCGACGGCGACATCGTGCCGTACCTGGTCAACATGACCAAGCGCGGCGCCGACCAGATCGGCGGCGCCGACTACACCTTCGACTGCACCGGCAACACCAAGGTGATGCGCCAGGCGCTGGAAGCCTCGCATCGCGGCTGGGGCAAGTCGGTCATCATCGGGGTTGCCGGCGCCGGCCAGGAGATTGCGACCAGACCGTTCCAGCTGGTCACCGGCCGCACCTGGATGGGCACCGCCTTCGGCGGCGCGCGCGGCCGCACCGACGTGCCCAGGATCGTCGACTGGTACATGGAGAAGAAGATCCAGATCGACCCGATGATCACCCATACGCTGAAGCTCGAAGACATCAACAAGGGCTTCGACCTCATGCATGAGGGCAAGTCGATCCGGAGCGTCGTGGTTTACTGAAGCAATGCCGCAAAGGCCGCAGGCCGGAAGGCCTGCGACCTCTGTGGTCAACATGGGAGGAAGGACGAATGGCGGAAAAACTGCATCCGAAGATCGATAACGGCCTGCCGAAGGAAAGCGCGAGCTTCTCGGGCGGCACGCTGGTCTGTGCCTGCACCAGCAACCCGGTGAAGGTGAAGGTCAAGGGCCAGATCGCCCACAACCACGCCTGCGGCTGCACCAAATGCTGGAAGCCAGAAGGCGCTATCTTCTCGGTGGTTGCCGTTGCCGGCACAAGCGACGTCACCGTCACCGTGAATGGCGACAAGCTGAAGGTGGTCGACCCGGCAGCGCTGATCCTGCGCCACGCCTGCACCGGCTGCGGCGTGCACATGTATGGCCCAGTCGAGCGCGACCATCCCTTCAAGGGCCTGTCCTTCATCCATCCCGAGCGCTTCGAGGAGGATGGCTGGTCGCCGCCGGGCTTCGCCGCGTTTGTGTCGTCGATCATCGAATCCGGCGTCGATCCGAGCCGCATGGCCGGCATCCGCGGCCAGTTGAAGTCGATCGGGCTCGAACCCTATGACTGCCTCAACCCCGGCCTGATGGACTACATCGCCACCTGGACGGCGAAGAAGTCGGGAGCCCTGGCGGCCTGACAAATCCTGCGATTTCTGCCATGGGGCTGGCCGACACGCCGGCCCCATGTTCGTTTGGAGAGACGATGCCCGCACCCGTCATCTACGTCGATGCCGACGCCTGCCCGGTCAAGGCCGAGGTCGAGAAAGTGGCGGAACGTCACGGCATTGTCGTCACCTATGTCTCCAATGGCGGGCTGCGGCCGTCGCGCGATCCTATGATCCGCAATGTCGTCGTCTCCAAGGGCGCGGATGCGGCGGACGACTGGATCGTCGAGAACGCGAGGGCGAACGACGTCGTGGTGACGGCCGATATCCCGCTCGCCGCGCGCACGGTGGCGCTCGGCGCGCATGTGCTGGGACCCACAGGCCGTCCCTTCACGCGAGAGACCATCGGCATGGCAGTCGCGATGCGCGATCTCAAGCAACATCTGCGCGAGACCGGCGAGAGCCGCGGCTTCAACGCGGCCTTCACGCAGAAGGACAGGTCGAACTTCCTCGGCGAGCTCGACCGCATCTTGCGGCGGGCGTTGAAATCCGTCACACCGGACTGATCCGAACGCCCTTTTCGAGGCCGGGCCATGGGTGACGATACATCCGTCGACACGCCGATGCATCGGCACATGCAGTTCGCTTTGGCCGCAGCCTTCGGCATCGTCGCGCTGCTTCTTGCACTGCTTTTGCGAGCGCCGCTTCCCTACTCGATCGGCGCCAACGTGTTCTTTGCGACTTTCATCATTCTGGTCCTTGCCCTGATGCCGAGGCTTACCGGCCGCTACCTCAGCAAGAACGCGCGCGCCACCGACCTTCCGGTGCTGCTGATCTTCGCCGTCACGCTCTTTGTCGTGGGCATCGCCATCGGCTCGCTGTTTCAGCTCATCAACCAAAAGGATGCCACGCATCCGCTGGAGATCCTGTTCGCGATGCTGTCGATCCCGCTCGGCTGGTTCACCATCCACGCCATGGCGGCGCTGCATTATGCGCATGTCTATTGGATGGATGGCGTCGAGGTCGACGAGAAAGCCAACAGGAAGATGCCGGTCGGCGGCCTTGATTTCCCCGGCGACAAAAGGCCGGAAGGCTGGGATTTCCTCTATTTCTCGACGGTCATCGGCATGACCGCGCAGACGTCCGACACTGCGGTCACCACCTCGCACATGCGCCAGGTCGTGCTCATCCATTCGATCCTGACCTTCTTCTTCAACACGGTGATCGTTGCCGCGGCGGTCAACCTCGCGGTCAGCCTGGGTGCCCCGTAATAAATCCGTGATCGCATGAAACATTGCCTTGCGCAGCGACGTATTGGGGGAAAGACAATGATCTGAAAGAGCCGTGCCGGGTGGCGCGGCTGGAGGACGGAATGGATTCTGCTGCCACAAGCCAAACCGCCGAAGCGGACACGAAGAACGCAACGCTGATCTACCGGCAGTCGCGCTGGACGCGCCTGACCCACTGGATCTGGGCCTTCTCGCTGTTCTTCATGCTGCTTTCGGGCCTGCAGATCTTCAACGCGCGTCCCCAACTCTATATCGGCAAGCAGTCCGGCTTCGGGTTCAACAATACGATCCTCCAAATCGGCGCGGAGAACACCGACAACGGACCGCGCGGCTTCACCGAAATCTTCGGCTATCGCTTCGACACCACCGGCGTGCTCGGCTGGTCCGGCCCTCCTGGTCAGGAGACGCCGCGCGCCTTCCCGGCCTGGGCGACGATCCCCTCCTATTACGACCTCGGCACAGCGCGCGTCGTGCACTTCTTCTTCGCGTGGGTGCTCTCGGCCACCTTGCTGGTCTGGCTGATCGCCGGCCTCGTCAACGGCCATATCCGTCGCGATCTGGCGCCGCGCGTCGAGGATCTGCGCAAGCTGCCGCGTGACATCGTCGACCATGCGAAGCTGAAATTCCACCACACGCGCGAATACAACACGCTGCAGAAAATGGCCTATGGCGGCGTACTCTTCGTGCTGTTGCCGCTGATGATCATCACCGGGCTTGCGATGTCGCCGAGCATGAATTCGGTGCTTCCCTGGCTTAATGAAATCCTGGGCGGCCGGCAGACGGCGCGCACCATCCACTTCACCGTCATGGTGCTGCTCGTCCTCTTTTTCATCATCCACATGCTGATGATCGTGGCAGCGGGTCCGATCAACGAGTTGCGCTCGATCATCACCGGTTGGTACCGCACCGACCCGCCCGCGAAGCACGACCAGGCAACCGAGAGGAGCGCCTGACATGGCAAAATTCCAGATCAGCCCCAAGTTTCAGATGAGCCGAAGAAAGTTCCTCACCTCGGCCAGCCTCGGCCTGTCCGGCATCGCGCTGTCGGGCTGCGACGCCTTCGACAGCGGCCTTGGCATCGGCGGCGGATTGCGCAGCTTTCTCGAAAACGCCAACGGCCTGACCTGGCGCGCGCAGCGCCTGCTTGCCGGCCGCGATGCGCTGGCGCCGGAATTCACCGAGGCCGACATCCGCCAACCGCAGCGGCCGAACGGCGTCACCGCGCCCGACGACGACACCTACAAGGGTCTTCTCACCAACAATTTCGCCGACTGGCGCCTGGAGGTTACCGGCCTCGTCGAAAAACCGCTGTCGCTCACTCGCGAACAGCTCCAGAACATGCCGAGCCGAACCCAGATCACCCGCCACGACTGCGTCGAAGGCTGGAGCTGCATCGCCAAATGGACCGGCACGCCGCTGGCGCTGGTGCTCGACCAGGCGGTCGTCAAGCCTGAGGCGCGTTATGTCATGTTCCACTGCCTCGACACGATCGAGCAAAGCCTGTCGGGCGACATCAAATATTACGGCAGCATAGACCTCATCGATGCCCGCCACCCGCAGACGATCCTGGCCTATGGCGTGAACGGCAAGCCGCTGCCAGTCGAGAACGGCGCGCCGCTGCGGGTGCGGGTCGAGCGCCAGCTCGGCTACAAGATGCCGAAATATCTCTACAAAATAGAGCTGATCGACAGCTTCACCGCTATCGGGGGCGGCCGCGGCGGCTATTGGGAGGACAATGGCTACGACTGGTACGGCGGGATTTGATGCCCCCTCGCCTGCTGGCCGAGCATGATCTGGCGCCGACCGAACTCGATGCCATTGAGGAGCGCTTAAACGGGGACAACCGGCGCCTTGTCGGCCGCAACGACGACCGGAACCTGGTCTTTGCGTTGCGAGACGGAAATGGATGCGCCGTCGGCATCGCGCTGGTTATTCCTGGGCGGGGATCGCCGAGCTTAAGCTGATGTGGGTCGAGGAAACCTGCCGAGGTGTCGGCCACGGCAGGAAGCTGCTTGATGCTTTTGTCTCCGAGGCGGCCGCTCGTGGCGCGTGGCGCGTGTGGGTCTCGACCTGGCCTCTACGAAAAGGCCGGCTTCCAGCGCATGGCCGAACTCGCCGGGTGGCCCGAAGGCCATTCCAACATCATCCTTTGCAAGACGACGGCTCCCAATAGGCAACGGCCGGACGCGTCCGGCGTTCAGCATGCAGGCCTTGGCGACGCGATCATTCGTCCGAACTATCGAAAGTGGTTTGACCGGGCTCAGGTGGGGCGTCCTGCGTGTCGTCCGGATTATCCACCATACAGCCGACGCCGTGGCATCCCTGATAGTTGCCGTGGGTATCGAAATTGGGATTGCCGTCCTTGTCGAATTGCGGCGTCGGATCGATCCACCGATCGTCGCGCCGCGGCTTGGGCCTCGGATAGTAATTGTCCGAATGGTGGCCGTGCTGGTTGTTGTTGTCGAGGATCGCGCCGACAATGCCCCCGACAATGATCGCCGCCGCCGCATCGCCGGGAGACGGCCTGCGGCCGGAGCCGGCGACCAGGAATTCCGCCGAGCAGCCATTGTCGACCCAGATGCCGCCGCCGTCATAGCCCCAGCTTCTGCCGTACTGGCAACGCGACTTCGACAGCCGGTTGGTCAATTGCACGCCGCCGCGCGTGTCGACCCCGCAATAGGAGTAGCGATAATCCGCGCTGGAGCAGACCACGCGTTTGGGGCCTGCCGCCTGCGCGGCATCGGGCAGAAGCGATAGTTTTGCCGGATTGCCGAAAGCGCAGGCCAGAAACATGATCGAACCGGTAACCGCCATCCGCGTCGACATTTGCAAGTCTCCATCAGGCTCCGCTATCGACAGAATGGCACCTCTGTGTAAATCTGACAACCAGAGGGGCCAGCAGCGAGGTTATATTCATGCGCGCTAAGATAATTGCCGCGATTATACTTGCTCTTTCTGCCTGGTTTACCCTCTTGCCGGCCCGCGCTGACGACAGTCTCAAACGCGTCATTGATCAGAAGACGCTGACGGTCGGGGTCGCAATCAATCCGCCCTGGATCCTCAAAAAGGCCGATGGCAAATTCGCGGGCTACGACGTCGATCTCACCAATGCGCTTGCCTCGGATCTCGGCGTTGAGCTGAAGCTGATCGAGGTGCCGTGGAACGACCTCAAACAGCGGCTGCTCAAGGGCGACTTCGACCTGATCGCGGCCGGCTATGCCAACACGCCAGAGCGTGCCCGCGAGGTCGTGTTCTCCAACCCCACGGGCGCCGCCGACATTCGCATGGTTGCCTCCATCGCCAGCCTCGGCAAACGGCCGGGCAAGGCGCTGACGGCGCCCGGTTATAAGATCGCCGTGCTTTCCAATTCCACCGACGAGGCGGCGACGAAGGAGGCGTTGCCGAAGGCGAACATCGTTTCGTTCGACAACACCGCCGACGTCCTTGCCGCTCTCATCGGCGGCAATGCGCAAGCCATGGTGGCTACATCGCCGACGCCGCAAATGGCAGCCAGGCTTTATGACGCGAAATTCAAGCTGGTAGGCGGCCCGTTGCTGCGCACGCCGGAAGCCTTTGCCCTGCGCCCCGACGATGTCCGCCTCGTCCAGTACGTCAACAATTGGATCGGCGCGCGCACCGCCGACGGCACAATCGCGGGCGTGCGCCGCTACTGGTTTGGCGGCTTCAAGTGGATGTCGCGCTTCGACACCGGCGCCAAGCCGGAACATGCCAAGCCGAAGCAGTAGCCTCAAGCCACCTTGTTTGGATGTCGCGGGGAGGTGACAAGGTGTCGCCGACGGGCTATGGATGGCGCGTCGAGGATTCAGGTGACTGAGTCCTACCTGTTTGCGGGAGAGAACAGCAAAAGCTGTCGCCGAAGGGGAAATCGCCCGAAATCTCTCAGGCAAAAGAACCGTGGACGGGAAAGACAACTCTGGAAAGTCGGGAATCTTCCCGCGCCGAAGGTGTAAGCGCTGCCGACAGAGTTACGGGGCGCGAGTCTCTCAGGCTTCAGACAGAGGGGCACGGACTGGACCGCCAATGGCGGTCGAATCGCGTGCGACTCTGGAGAAGACATGACGGGCGAAGACACCAAACACCTACCCCTCGAGGGTTTGCACCACGCCGCTGGCGCGCGTTTCGGCGCGTTCGCCGGCTGGTCGATGCCGCTGACCTATCCGGCGGGCGTGATGAAGGAGCACCTTCACACGCGCGAGCATGCCGGCCTCTTCGACATCTCGCATATGAAGCTGTTCGAGGTCAGCGGTCCGGATGCTGCGGCGCTGCTGAACCGCGCCTGCCCGCTTGACGCCGGCGCGCTGGAAATCTCTCAGTCCAAATACACCCTCTTCCTCAACGAGGCGGCAGGCATCATCGACGACCTGATCGTCACCCGGCTCGGCGACAACCGCTTCATGGTGGTGGCCAATGCCGGCAACGCTGTCGAGGACGAAAAGCATCTTCACGCGCTGGCCGCGGATTTCGACGCAAGGGTGGAACCGCTTGATCGGGTTTTCCTGGCGATCCAGGGACCGGATGCCTGGGCGGCCCTTGCGCGGGCTGGCATCGAAACCGGCTCGCTGCTGTTCATGCATGGTATCGAGCCCCGGCAAAATTGGTTCATGAGCCGCTCCGGCTATACTGGCGAGGACGGTTTCGAGATCGGGCTGCCCGAGGCGGACGCCCGCGATCTCGTCGCGAAGCTGCTGCAGGACGAGCGCGTGCAATGGATCGGCCTCGCCGCCCGCGATAGCCTGCGCCTCGAGGCCGGGCTTTGCCTTCACGGCCATGATCTGACACCCGAGATCGACCCGGCGAGCGCCGGTTTGATGTGGGCGATCCCCAAGGAGGTCCGCGCCTCCGGTCATTTCATCGGCGCCGACGCGTTGCGCTCGATCCTCGAGCGCGGTCCGTCGCAGAAGCGCGTCGGCCTGAAGCCCGATGGTCGCCAGCCGGTGCGCGCAGACGCGGCGCTGATCGACACCGACGGCAATCCGGCCGGCCACGTCACCTCGGGCGGCTTCGGCCCCTCGACGGGCCACCCGGTGGCCATGGGCTACGTCAACACCGCGCTGGCCAAACCCGGCACCAGACTGTTCGCCGATGTCCGCGGGACCAAAATCCCCGTCGACGTCACATCGCTCCCCTTCACGCCACATCGCTACCGCAAAGGATGAATTTCCGATGGCAAATACCTATTTCACCGAGGACCATGAATGGCTGCGCGTCGAAGGCGGCGTCGCCACTGTCGGTATCACCGACTACGCGCAGGAGCAGCTTGGCGATCTCGTCTTTGTCGAACTGCCGGAAATCGGCCGCAAGCTCGCCAAGGGCGACACTGCCGTGGTCGTGGAATCCGTCAAGGCGGCCTCGGATGTCTACGCGCCGGTCGACGGCGAGATCATCGAAGCCAATACCTCGCTGTCGTCCGACCCTTCGCTGGTCAATTCGGCGGCGTCCGGCGACGGCTGGCTTTGGAAGATGAAGCTTTCCAACACAGGCCAGCTCGACAGCCTTATGGATGAGGCCGCCTACAAAGCCCATATCGGCTGATACCAGGATTTTAGAAATGACCGCAGCACCCATTCCTTTCTCGGCCCGCCACATCGGCCCCAACGTCAACGATGTCAGGGCCATGCTCGCCACCATCGGCGTTCCATCCGTCGAGACGCTGATCAGCCAGGCTGTGCCGAGATCGATCCGCCTCGATCAGCCGCTCGCCTTGCCAGCTGCGGCCAGCGAAGCGGAAGCGCTGGCCGAATTGTCGGCGATGATGGCGAAGAACACGGTGCTGAAGAGCTTCATCGGCGCCGGCTACCACGGCGTCTTTGTGCCGCCGGTCATCCAGCGCAACATGTTCGAGAACCCGGCCTGGTACACGGCCTACACGCCCTACCAGGCCGAGATCAGCCAGGGCCGGCTGGAAATGCTGTTCAATTTCCAGACCCTGGTCGCCGAGCTGACCGGCCTGCCGGTGGCGTCGGCATCGCTGCTCGATGAAGCGACCGCCGTTGCCGAAGCGGTCGGCATCGCGCTGCGCCATCACCGCGACAAGCGCACCAAGGTGGCGCTTGCCGGCACGCCGCACCCGCAGACGCTCGATGTCGTGCGCACCCGCGCCGAGCCCCTCGGCACCGAGGTCGACGGCGAGACGATCGACGACAACACCGCGGCCTTGCTGGTCTCCTGGCCGGACACCTTCGGCGTCTATGGCGACCACAAGGCCGCGATCGAAAAGGCCCGCGCCGCCGGCGCGCTGGTGGTCTTCATCGCCGATCCGCTCGGCCTGACCTTGACCGATACGCCGGCAAAGCTCGGCGCCGACATCGCCGTCGGTCCGATGCAGCGCTTCGGCGTGCCGATGGGCTTTGGCGGCCCGCATGCCGCCTATTGCGCCGTCTCCGACAAACTGACCCGCCTGATGCCCGGCCGCCTCGTCGGCCAGTCGACCGATACCAAGGGCCGCCCCGGCTATCGTCTCGCCCTGCAGACGCGCGAGCAGCACATCCGCCGCGACAAGGCCACTTCCAACATCTGCACCGCGCAGGCGCTGCTCGCCAACATGGCGACGGCCTATGCGATCTGGCACGGCCCCGCCGGCCTGCAGGCGATCGCCGAGCGCGTCCACACCCTTGCCAACCGCCTTGCGGCGGGGCTCAAGGCAGCGGGCGTAGCCGTCCTCGGCACACACCGCTTTGACACGGTAACGGCGGAAGTGAAAGGCAAGGCCGCGGCAATAGCCGGCGCCGCCGAAAAGACCGGCCGGCTGCTGCGCGTCATCGATGCCGACAAGATCAGCATCGCCTTCGATGAGACGTCGACGGAAGCCGACCTCGAGGCGATCGCGGCCTTGTTCGGCGCCAAAACCGGCGCGGTGGAAACCGGCTCCATGCCGGGCAAGCCGCGCGGCAAGGAGTTTCTTACCCAGCCGGTCTTCCACGAAAACCATTCCGAGACCGACATGATGCGCTTCCTGCGTCGGCTGGCCGACAAGGACCTCGCGCTCGACCGCGCTATGATCCCGCTCGGCTCCTGCACCATGAAGCTCAACGCCGCCGCCGAGATGATGCCGGTAACCTGGCCGAGCGTCGCCAACCTGCACCCCTTCGCGCCGGCCAGCCATTCGGCCGGCTATCGCGCCATGGCCGGCGACCTCGAGGCCTGGCTGTCGGAGATCACCGGTTTCGACGCGGTCAGCCTGCAGCCCAATGCCGGCAGCCAGGGTGAATATGCCGGCCTGCTCGCCATCCGCGCCTATCACCGCGCGCGTGGCGAAGGCCATCGCACCATCTGCCTGATCCCGTCTTCCGCGCACGGCACCAATCCGGCCAGCGCGGCGATGGCGGGGATGAGCGTCGTCGTCGTGCGCTGCACCGACGACGGCAATATCGACATGGACGACCTGAGGGCCAAGGCCAACGAGCATTCCAAGAACCTTGCGGCGCTGATGTTCACCTATCCCTCGACGCATGGCGTCTATGAGGAAGGCGCGCGCCATCTCTGTGCCCTCATCCACGAGCATGGCGGCCAGGTCTATTTCGACGGCGCCAACCTCAACGCCCTGGTTGGTCTCGCCCGCCCCGGCGACATCGGTGCCGACGTCTGCCACATGAACCTGCACAAGACCTTCTGCATCCCGCATGGCGGCGGCGGCCCGGGCGTCGGCCCGATCGGCGTCAGGGCGCATCTGAAGCCCTATCTGCCGGGTCATGTCACCGAAGGCTCGGCGCATGCCGTGGCGGCCGCGCCTTTCGGCAGCGCATCCATCCTGCCGATCACCTGGATGTATATCCGCATGATGGGCGGGTCCGGGCTGAAGCAGGCGACCGAGACGGCGATCGTTTCCGCCAACTACGTGGCGACGCGGCTCGCGCCGCATTTCCCCCTCCTCTACAAGGGCCGGGGCGATCGCATCGCCCATGAGTGCATCCTCGACACACGCGTGCTGAAGGAAAGCGCCGGCATCAGCGTCGACGACATCGCCAAGCGCCTGATCGACTACGGCTTCCATGCGCCGACCATGTCGTTCCCGGTTGCCGGCACGCTGATGGTCGAGCCGACCGAGTCGGAGCCCAAGCGCGAGCTCGACCGTTTCTGCGAGGCGATGATTGCGATCGCCGGCGAGGCGGCAAAGGTGGCGAAGGGCGAATGGCCGCTCAACGACAACCCGCTGGTCAACGCTCCGCACACCGCGGCCGAGGCGCTGGCCGGCGCATGGACGCATCCCTACTCGCGGCTCGATGCAGCCTATCCGGCCGGTGACGCCGATCTGTCAGCGAAATACTGGCCGCCGGTATCGCGTATCGACAATGTTGCAGGCGACCGCAACCTGGTCTGCTCCTGCCCGCCGCTGTCGGAATATCTCGGCGCCGCCGAGTAGCGGACAAGAAGTTCAGGCCGAGCGCAGGGCCGGCCCGGCATCGGGCTGGCCCGCCTTGCGATCGGCGATCACGCGGTTTCGCCCGGCGCGCTTGGCGGCGTAGAGCGCGGCATCGGCCTCAGCCAGCACCTCGTCCAGGGTCCGGCCGTCGGCGGCGCCAAATCCCATGCCGCCGCTGACGCTGCTGCGCAATGGGCCGCGATGGGTCGAAACAATTTCGGTGCCGAAGGCGACGCCGATCCTGCTTGCCATGTCATGCGCCTTTTCGGGCGTCATGCGCGACATGACGAGCGCAAACTCCTCGCCACCCAGCCGGAAGGCGTCGATGCCTGTCTTGCCATATTTCTTGATCACTGCCGCGAAGCGGCAAAGGACCTGATCGCCGACAGGATGGCCGAAGACGTCGTTGGTCGTCTTGAAATGGTCGAGATCGAACATCGCGATCGCCATGAACGGACCGAAGCTGCGATCGCCATAAAGGTCGTTGAGCGCCCTGCGGTTCATCAGGCCGGTCAGCGGATCGGTCATGGTCTCGGCCTTGAGCTCGATCTGCGCCTGCAGATGATGCAGCGAAAGCGTCAGCGCGCCGAGGCCGGTCATGCAGGCGACGGCGACGACGGAATTCAGCCGCTCAGCCCAGTTGTCGGGCGCGGCGCCGAGAACCCATTGCCCCCGCACCAGCAGCACCAGGCCGCACAGCGCGAAGGACAAGCCACAGGCGCCGCTGAGGAACGAGACGACCAGCAGGATCCGGCGGTCGTGGTCGCCCTTCATCCAAAACATCGCACCGATCGCGGCGAGCAGCGCCGTCACCGTCGAATAGGTGATGAGGAAGCCGACGCCGTCGAAGCCGAAATAGGTGACGAGGGCGCAGGCGGCCATGGCTGCAAGCGTCGGCAGAACAACGCTGCCATGGTTGCCGACGCCCAGATATTGCATCGCCGACATGCAGATGATGAGGAACCCCAGGCTGAGCAGCACCAGCACTGCCTGGCAGAGCCAGGGGTTGGGTTCCTTGGTGTATTGCCAGAACAGAACGACATGCGCGACAAGCACAAGGATGCCGCACGCCACCGTCAGCACGAAGCGCGCCCGCGGAGCGGTGAACCAGATCGCCAGCATGGTGATGCTGAGGCACGTGCCCGACAGCGCCGCCGCGAGCAGGAGCGAACTAAAATCCAACATTGTTCCGACAGCGCCGCCGCGAGCAGGAGCGAACTAAAATCCAACATTGTTGAGCCGCAGCCTCTTGGGAGTCGTCGGTTACGCTGCATTCTAGGTTAACGGCGGCCCGCTGATACCGTTTTCAGCTAACCTTTCGACCCAACCTTCCGACAAGGTTTACAAAGCATACACTACTACGTGTGGCAGATGCGAAGACTAGAAATTTTTGGCTTATATTGAAACAGTTCTTTTCCACGAGCGCGAGGCGATCCGCGCGAAAAACGGCATTTGCCTGATGTTGTACACTTGGTAAGCCGGCTGACAAGCGGGCTTCCGCCAGCCGGAAATTCCGCCCTGTCGCTTTGATTTCGCCATTCGGGCGGAGCGGTTCAATCCAAGCCCGATAGGCTCTAGCTCTTGTTCAGCAGTGCCAGATTGGCGTCGACCACGGTCTGGTCGGCCATGCCGGCCTTAGCTTCGAGCAGCAGCGCCCTTGCCTTCTTCTTGTTGCCGCGCAGGAGTTGCGAATAGCCCATATTGTTGACGATCTGCGGCTGGCGCCCGGCGACCCTCAGCAATTGGGCATAGGCGCGATCGGCAAAGTCGAAGCGGCCGAGCTCGTCATAGGAAGCGGCAAGCCCCAACCAGGCTTCGGCATTGTCGGCCTTGAGTTCCACCGCCTTGCGAAAATGCTGCTCGGCAAGGCCGAAATTCGCCTCGCGGAACTGCGCCTTGCCCTCCGCCAGGTCGGTGGCGCTGACGTCCTTGGCCGTCGGCTGGATCGCGGTGGTCTTGGTCGTGTCGACGTTGTTGTTGGTCGTGCAGCCGGTGATCATCAAGACGGCCGCCAACGCCGCCGCTGCCGTGGGAAGTCTGTGACGCATGCCCTGCCCCATCGCCCGATTTGCCGGGTCGTTCTTCAGCAGGGACCATAAAGCACAGCGATTAAGCTTCGGTGCCGAAATGCGCCTAAATTTCAGTTGCGTGCAAAGGATGCGTTAACCAGCGCCGCTTGGCTAGATCTGCGCGCCTGGATTCAGGTCAGGCCGAGTCGAAAATGGTGGATTTCGAGAACCGGAGCGGAGCGTACTTAAAGTACGTGAGCACCGGAAGCCGCCATTTGCAGGCCGGCCTCACCTGAATCCTCAGTGTGAGGTCAGCTTCACGACGATCGGGATAATGGCGACCATCAGCACCACCGGCAGGATGCACACCGTCACCGGCACCGACATCTTGGCCGGCAAGGCATGCGCCTTCTCCTCGGCAAGCGACATGCGCTTGTGGCGCATTTCGTCGGAAAAGACGCGCAGCGCACCCGACAGGCTGGTGCCGAGCTCCTTGGACTGCTGCAGGAGCGTCGCGAAGGATCGGACCTCGTCGAGGCTGAGGCGATCGGCGAGCGCCTTCAACGCATCGTCGAGGCTGCGGCCGGCCCTGAGTTCCAGCGACACCAGTTGCAGGTTCTGGCTGAGCGACGGATAGGTCTTGGCGAGTTCCTTCGAGACGCGCTCGATGCCGGCCTCCATGCTCATGCCGGCGTCGGAGCAGACGATCATCAGATCCATGAAGTCGGGAAAGCCGTTGCGGTATTCGCGCATCTTTTCCCGTACCTTCTGGGTCAGCACCAAGCCCGGCAGGAAATAACCGGCCGCTCCCGACAGGATGACGAAGGTCCAGCGGCTGGTCACGGTCGACTCGGCGCTGGCCGCCCAATGGTTGACCAGGAACGCGCCAAGCGCCATTCCGACCAGCGTGGCAAAACGGATCAGGAAGAACATGCCGACGGCGCGCGGCTCCATATAGCCGGCCTGGATGAGCTTCATGCGCAACCGCGCGACATTCTCCGGATCGCTCTTGGCATAGAATTCCTGCGCCCGCCTCACCGCCTTCTCGCGCACGGCGTTCGCGTTTTTTCTGGGCGCCGGCTCCGCCTGCTCGACCGGCTGGGTCACCTCAACCTTCAACCGGCGCTTGACCTCGTTGCGGTCGCCCTTGGCGACGACCAGCGGCCAGGCCATCGCGCCGCCGCCCACCACCAGCAGCAGCGCCGCCACCGGCATCAACGAGGTCGGCGCGAGCGAGGCGAGGAAGCGGATGATGTCTTCCATCTCAGAACCTGAAATTCGACATCTTGAACATGATGGCGTTGCCGAGCAGAAGCCACAGGATGGAGCCGCCCAGCATGTACCAGGTCTTCGGTATTCCCCAGACGTCCCGGTAGAACTGCGGCATGAGCACCATGATGGCAGTGAACAGAAGCACCGGAACGGCGGTCAGGATATAGGCCGACATGCGGCCCTCGGTCGAAATCGCGCGCACCTTGCGCCGCAGCTTGCCGCGCTCGCGGATCGTCGACGACAGCCCGTCCAGGATCTCTCGCAGATTGCCGCCGGAGCTGCTCTGGATCGACACGGCGGTGACGAACAGCGGCAGGTCTTCGTGGCCGACCCGCTCGAACAGGTTGTTGAGTGCCGAAACCAGATCGGAGCCGTAGGTCACCTCGTCGGCCACGACGCCGAACTCGGTGCCGATCGGATCGGCCATCTCACGCGCCACCATTGCGATCGCCACCGGCACCGGGTGGCCGGCTTTGAGGCCGCGCGTGATCAGCTCCAGCGCTTCCGGCAACTGCAGGCCGAAGCGCTTATGCCGGCGCTTGCGCAGAAAACGCATCGCCATCACCGGCAGGACCGGCAGCAGCACGAGAAGCAGGATCAGGCCGAAGAGCAGCGGCAGGCCGTACCAGATGGCGACAAGCGCCAACGCGAAAGCCACACCCGACGTGATCATGAGGAATTTGGGCAGCGGCATGATCATGCCGGACTGCGTGCGCAAGGCGCGAAAGCGATCGAAGGAAAAGAGGGGCGTGCCGGCTTCCACGCCGCGCTCCTTGCGCAACTGGATCAGCACCTGCTCCTGGCTGATCTTGTTCTCCGCCAGCTTCATGCGGCGGTTGATCGCCGTGCGCTTGTCGCTGCGGCCGGCATAGAGCAGGTAGCAGCCTTCGGCGATCATGATGCCGGTGAGCGCCGCCGCGGCGTAGACGGCGTAGATCGGGCCGAACCCCTCGAGCACCGGCTACTCCTGCGGCCGGCCGGGTTCGAAATACTTGCCCGGAAATTCGATGCCCATGTTGCGCAGGTCCTCGAGGAAGCGCGGGCGGATGCCCGTTGCTTCGAAATGACCGACGATCTTGCCGTCCGCCTCCATCCCGGTGCGCACGAAGCGGAATATCTCCTGCATCTGGATGACGTCGCCTTCCATGCCCGTCACCTCGGCGACGCTGGTCACCTTGCGCTTGCCGTCGGACAGGCGCGTCAGCTGCACGATAATGTCGATGGCGCTGGCGATCTGGCTGCGGATCGACTGCACCGTCATCGGCATGCCGGTCATGCCGAGCATCTGCTCGAGGCGCGAGATGGCGTCGCGCGGCGTGTTGGCGTGGATGGTCGCCATCGAGCCTTCATGGCCGGTGTTCATCGCCTGCAGCATGTCGAAGGCCTCCTCGCCGCGGCACTCGCCGAGGATGACGCGGTCGGGCCGCATGCGCAGCGCGTTCTTGACCAGGTCGCGCTGCTTCAGCTCGCCATGGCCCTCGATGTTGGCCGGGCGCGTTTCCATGCGCGCGACATGCGGCTGCTGCAGTTGCAGCTCGGCGGCGTCCTCTATGGTGATCAGCCGCTCGTCCTCGGGAATGAAGGCCGACAGCGCGTTGAGCATCGTCGTCTTGCCCGTGCCGGTGCCGCCGGAGATAATCGTGGTCTTGCGGGCATGCACGGCCGCTGCCAGCACCTCGGCCATGTTCTGGGTGATGGCGCCGAACTCGACCAGCTTGTGCAGGCCGAGCTTGTTCTTGGAGAATTTGCGGATCGACACCAGCGGCCCGTCGACGCCGACCGGGCGGATGGCGGCGTTGAAGCGCGAACCGTCGAGCATGCGGGCGTCGACCATCGGCTGCGATTCATCGACGCGGCGACCAACCGCGGCGACGATTTTGTTAATGATTCGAAGCAGATGCGCCTCGTCCTTGAACGGGATGTGGACTTGCTGCAGCTTGCCGCGCTTTTCGACGAAGCAGTTCTGATGGCCATTGATCAGGATATCGTTGATCTCGGGATCCTTGAGCAGCGGCTCCAGCGGGCCGAGGCCGACCATCTCGTCGACGATGTCGTCGACAAGCGCGTCGAGCTCGGCGGTATTGATCGCCATCCGCTCCTGGCGGGTCTTTTCCGAGACGAACTCATGCACCTGGCGGCGCATTTCGTCCTTGGGCAGCCGCTCCAGCGCCACAAGATTGATCTCCTCGAGCAGCATGCGGTGGATGCGCACGCGCGCGTCGAGCACCTTGTTGGCGCTCTTTGCGGGTGCCGCCTCCGGCTTCGGCGGCACCGGCTTCCGGGTCGTCGGGATGATCACGGCATGGTGCGCAACGGGCGCGGGTTCGGGCGACCGCAGCGGACGGACATCGCGATTCTGCAGGTTGGAGAATCGGCTGCTCATCCCACTTTCCTCTTCAAGAGGCCCTTGCCGAGGCCGAACAGCGACTTCGATTTTGCCGTCGTCGTCACCGCCTCCTCCGGCAGGATGATTTTCTTCAGGTCGTTGACGACATTGGCGTTGGGATCGATGTCGTGCAGCGGCACGCCACGGTCGACGGCCTCGCGCACCAGCCGATAATTGTTGGAGATGCCACCGACGAAATGCTCGCCGAGGATATCCTGGACGTCGGCCTGCTTGATGCCGCTGTCGAACATCTTCTGCTCGAAGCGGTTGACGATGACGTTGGGCCTCACTTCCTTGCCCGCCGTCTCGTAGATGGCCTGGATGAGACGCTGCGTATGACGCAGGCAAGGCACCGTCATCTCGGCCACGATATAGAGCTTGTTGGAGCCGAGCAGCACCGTCTCGGTCCACGGGAACCAGGTGCGCGGCATGTCGATGACGACATTGTCGAAATAGGCCGAGACGAGGTCGAGCATGCGCACCACGACATCGGTCTTGAATGAGCGCATTTCCGAGGGGCGCGTGGGCGCTGCCAGCACGCAAAGCCCGCTCGCATGCTTGGAAAGCATGACATCCAGCAGCTGCCGGTCGAGGCGTTCGGGCTGGTTCTCGATTTCGGTGATGTCGAAGCGCGGCTCGAGGTCGAGATATTCGGCGCAGGCGCCCTGCTGGAAATTGAGATCGACCACGCAGGTCGAGGCGCCGCGCGTCACCGAATGATGCAGCTGGAAGGCAGTCTGCAGCGCAAGCGTGGTGGTGCCGACGCCGCCGGCGGCCGGCATGAAGGTGTAGATCTGCGACTCGGTGTTTTCCTCCCGCCCCGGCCCCTGCAGCGCGCGGATGACGGAACGCACCAGGTCTGCGGTCGTGATCGGCTTCACCAGGAAGTCGGCGACCTTGAGCTGCACCAGTATGCGCACGGCCGCCGCATTGAATTCCTGGGTGACGACGACCACCGGAACGCGGCCTTCCAGCCGGCGCATGATCCGCTGCAGCGACTCGATCTCCTCGAGCTTGGCCGCATCCATGTCAAAGATGACCGTGCCGAGATCGGCTTCCAGGGCCTCGCCGCGGAGCTCGTTGACGCTCTTCTCGACTGTCGAGATCTCGATGATCTCGGAGGCTGCGAAGGCAGTCCGCGTGTCCTGCAAAAACGCCCTGTCGGTTGAAACGAGCAGGATCTTCTTGCTCTTGGTGCCGGATGCCATGTCGTCAGCCCGTCAGTTTGATGTCGTTGATGCTGGCGTCGTTGATTCCGACGCCGAACCGGCTTTCGCGCCGACGGCAGTGGCCGTGGAACTCGTGCTTTGAGCCGGCACCAGAAGCCTGGTGTTCTGGACGCCGTACTGCCAGGGGTCGACCATCTGCATGACCGTGTTGGACGCCTGAGCATTGCCGGCCGCCGGCGTCACGCCCTCGGTGCGCACATAGTCGTCGCTGGTGCAACCGGCGAGGACGCCAGCGAGCAGCAGAGCGATGCAAGGGGCCAGACGCATAAGCTCAGTCCTTCGGCAGATCGAGGAAGTGGCCGGAGGTCGTGGCGGCCACGGGACGCGCCGCGCTGCCGTCGGCCAAGGCCAGCGGGCGCTTGGGCGACGAGGCGCTCACTTCCTCGGTGTTGTTCAGGAAGTAGTCGGCGCTGCTTGCCGGCCGCGTTCCGTCGCTGGGCTCAACCATCTTCTTCGACGGGTCGACCGGCTTGACCAGGTAAGGCGTGACGATGATCACCAGGTCGGTCTCGCGCCGCTGATAGGACTTCGAGGAGAACAGCGAACCCAGCACCGGCAGCTTGCCGAGCCCCGGCAGTCGCGAGGTCGTGATGTCGTTCTGCGACTGCAAAAGGCCTGCGATCATGAAGCTCTGGCCGTTCTTCAGGTCGACCGATGTCTTGGCGCGACGCACGATGAAGGCCGGAATGGAAATGCCGCTGCTGACTTCGATGGAGGCGGAGGTGTCGATCGAGGACACTTCCGGCGCGATATCCAGGCTGACCAGCCCGTCCTTGAGCACGGTCGGCGTGAAATCGAGGCCAACGCCGTATTTCTTGTAGGTGACGCTGATTTTGCCGTTGTCCTCGGAAACCGGGATCGGGAACTCGCCGCCGGCAAGGAAGCTCGCGGTCTGGCCGGAACGAGCGATCAGGTTCGGCTCGGCCAGCCGCCGGGCGAGGCCGCGCTCTTCCAGCGCCTTGATCGCGATGTCGATCGAAACACCGTTGGAGAGCAAGCGGCCGATGATCTCGCCGGTGCCGGCCGTCGGCACGGTGCCTGGATCGATGACGACGTCGCGGCCGCCGATGCCGAAGGCAAAATTGGCCCCGTATTTGGCGCCGAGATCCTGTCCCGCCTGGCGGTTGATCTCGACGAAACGGACATTGAGCTGGACCTGCTGCGAGGACGAGATGTTGACCGAGTTGATCACTTCCTCGTTGCCGGAAAAGCGCGACGCGATCTTGCTCGCCTTGTCGGCCGCAACCGCGTCATCGGCCTGGCCCGACAGCACCACGCGGCCGTTGGCCGATCCGACCTTGATGTCGGCATCCGGCACGCTGGCGCGGATGGTGTTGGCCAACTGGTCGGTATCCAGCGTCACCTCGACGTCGATGGTGCCGACGAGCTGCTTGTTCTGGTCGAACAGCGCGATGCCGGTGGTGCCGAGATTGTTGCCCAGCACATAGAAGGACTTGTCGGTCAGCGGGTTGACGTTGGCGATCTCCGGATCGCCGATGACGATCTGGTAGAAGGCGGCGCTCGTCATGATCGTCTTGGGCTTGCCCTTGGCGACTTTGATCGAGGCATTCCTGGTCGCCGAGACGTAGACGACGTCGTTATTTGCCTGGGCCGGTGCCCCAAAGGCAAGTATTCCGGCGGCCAGGAAGGCGCCCGCCGCCATTGCACGCAGAAGGCGCAGCCCTCTCGTTGTCCGATATTTATTCAACACAGGCATTGTCCCGTCCCCGGCCGATCCCCACCGGCTATTGTTCTTGTTCCTTGGCAGGAACGACGCCTCCCTCGGCTTGCTTGGAAGGAACCTTGTATTCCTCGACCTTTTCGCCGCGCGACACGATCACCGTCTTGAACTTTGGCTCTTCCGGCTCCTTCGCCACCGCATTGACCAGCGACGCGGCGCTTGCGTCTGCGTTCGCGGCAACCGAACCGCCAAAGGAGGAAATGGTGGTGAGCCCATTGCTGCTGGCGCTGGCGTCGGCGGCGGAACGCAAAGACAGCGACAAGGTGCCGACGGTGCGGGCGAGCGCGACTTTCTGCGCCCCTTCGTTCGTCACCTCGAGGGTCACGGAATTGGCGATCTGCGGCTCGGTCTTGCGTTCGTCCGCGCCCTGCCCGACCGAAAGCACCTTGGCGTCGGAAACGACGATTTCGGACGTGACCGTCGAGCCGGCTGCCCCTTGGGCGTTCTTGGACACTTCCTGGATTTCGCCGGCGTCGCGCGTCAGCACGACGTCGACCCGGTCGCCCGGCGTGATGAAGCCGCCGACGCCCGCGATCTCGTCGGTGCGGATGGTGACGGCCCGCATGCCTGGCGACAGCATGTTGGAAAGCGTCGCGCGGCCGTTCGGCCCCGACAGCTTGGTGAGCAGCACCGGCTCGTTGACCTCAATCGGCGACAACACGACGCGGCTGCCTTCGGCAAGCAGCTTGTCGATGGTCGGGAAGGCGCCTTGCGGCAGGGAATCCTGCGGCCACGGGATTTCGGTGAGTTGCGAGCGGTCGAGCTGCACGCCGTAGCGCAGCGGCGCGCTCGCCACCACGATGGTCTTGAACTCGACCTTGGGCTCTTGCGGCGCAACGATCGACGCCACTTTCTGCTCGGATTCGGCTTTCGCCTGGCTTTTAACCCAGAAATCCGCGGCAAAGATCGAGATCGCGCCGAAAACGGCGGCGATGCCGATCATGGTTATGGCCCTGCCCCTCACAACGAAACCCCTGACGCCCCGTGGTCTTTTGTCGTTGAGCTCACGCTAGGCGTTAATGTTAAAGAATCAGGAATCCAAAGGTATGGAGACCGCCCTATTTCCGGCGGCTTGGTTATCGAATGGTTTTAGAATAAGAGAGACTTTGATCCCTGAACGGAACAGGAACTCGTTCGCCCGCCAAAAGCGTGGCAGTATCGAGGAGTGATTCGCAGTACCGGACTTAATGGCCAGCATGGACGACACCAGCGATCTTTTCGGCAACCCGGAAAAGCAGCCCCAGCAAGTGCGCGCGCCCTCGCGCCCGGCTGATCCGCTGGTTCAGGCGGCGAAGCGCTCGGCCGCCGCCCGTGACGGCAGCGAGAGCTACAGCGCCGCCGACATCGAGGTGCTGGAGGGGCTGGAACCGGTGCGGCGCCGTCCGGGCATGTATATCGGCGGCACCGACGACAAGGCGATGCATCACCTGTTCGCCGAGGTCATCGACAACTCGATGGACGAGGCGGTCGCCGGCCATGCGACCTTCATCGACGTCGAGCTTTCGGCCGACGGCTTCCTGACGGTCACCGACAATGGCCGGGGCATCCCGGTCGATCCGCATCCGAAATTCAAGAAACCTGCGCTCGAAGTCATCATGACGACGCTGCATTCCGGCGGCAAGTTCGACTCCAAGGTCTACGAGACCTCCGGCGGTCTGCACGGCGTCGGCGTTTCGGTCGTCAATGCGCTGTCCGACCACCTCGAGGTCGAGGTCGCGCGCGGCCGGCAGCTTTATCGGCAGAGATTCTCGCGTGGCATTCCGGTAAGCGGTCTGGAGCACCTCGGCGAGGTGCACAACCGCCGCGGCACCAGGACCCGCTTCCATCCCGACGAGCAGATCTTCGGCAAGGGCGCCGCCTTCGAGCCGGCGCGGCTCTACCGCATGACACGCTCGAAAGCCTATCTGTTCGGGGGCGTCCAGATCCGCTGGACCTGCGATCCGTCGCTGATCAAGGAAAAGGACCAGACGCCGGCCAAGGCCGAGTTCCATTTCCCGGGCGGTTTGAAGGACTATCTCAAGGCAACGCTCGGCGACGAGTTCCAGGTCACGCGCGAGGTCTTTGCGGGGAAAAGCGACAAGCAAGGCGGCCACGGCTCGCTGGAATGGGCCGTGACCTGGTTCGGCGGCGACGGCTTCCTCAACTCCTACTGCAACACGATTCCCACCGCCGAGGGCGGCACGCATGAGGCTGGCTTCCGCAATGTGCTGACGCGCGGGCTGCGCAGCTATGCCGATCTCATCGGCAACAAGCGTGCCTCGATCATCACCACCGAGGACGTGATGATTTCCGCCGCCGGCATGCTGTCGGTGTTCATCCGCGAGCCGGAATTCGTCGGCCAGACCAAGGACAGGCTGGCGACCATCGAGGCGATGCGCATCGTTGAAACCGCCATCCGCGATCCGTTCGACCACTGGCTGGCCGACAATCCGCAGGAAGCCTCGAAGCTCCTGGAGTGGGTCATAGCGCGCGCAGACGAACGCGTGCGGCGCCGCCAGGAGAAGGAAGTCTCGCGCAAGAGCGCGGTGCGCAAGCTGCGCCTTCCGGGCAAGCTCGCCGACTGCACCCAGAACGCCGCCGCCGGCGCCGAGCTCTTCATCGTCGAAGGCGACTCGGCCGGCGGCTCGGCCAAGCAAGCGCGCGACCGCGCCAGCCAGGCGGTGCTGCCGCTGCGCGGCAAGATCCTCAACGTCGCCAGCGCCGGCAACGACAAGCTCGGCGCCAACCAGCAGATCTCCGACCTGATCCAGGCGCTCGGCTGCGGCACGCGTTCGAAATACCGCGACGAGGACCTGCGCTACGACCGCGTGATCATCATGACCGACGCCGACGTCGACGGCGCGCACATTGCTTCGCTCTTGATCACCTTCTTCTATCAGGAGATGCCGAACCTGATCCGCGGCGGCCATCTCTACATGGCCGTGCCGCCGCTGTACTCGATCCGGCAGGGCGGCAAGGTTGCCTATGCGCGCGACGACGCTCACAAGGACGAATTGCTGCGCACCGAATTCACTGGGCGCGGCAAGGTCGAGATCGGCCGCTTCAAGGGCCTTGGCGAGATGATGGCCTCGCAGCTCAAGGAAACCACGATGGACCCGAGGAAGCGCACGCTGCTCAGGGTCGACGTGATCGACGCCGAGCAGGCGACCAAGGATGCCGTCGACGCGCTGATGGGCACCAAGCCCGAGGCGCGCTTCCGCTTCATCCAGGAACGCGCCGAATTCGCTGAGGCCGACGTGCTGGATATCTGAACGCGGACTGCTCCATAACAACTCCGGTATGGAGACTTGTATGTGACCTGGACGCGGCTGAGAGAGCTTGTCGAGATACCGTTGGATGGACTGACGCAGCCGACGCGCTCGGACTGGATATTTGCCCTGCGCACCGTTTCGGCCGGGCTCATCGCGCTGCTTGCCGCATACGCCCTGAAACTCGACCATCCGCAATGGGCGATGATGACGGTGTTCATCGTCGGGCAGCCGGTCGCCGGCATGGTGCTGGCGAAGGGCTTCTACCGGCTGCTCGGCACGCTGGCCGGCGGCCTGGCGGCGATCGGCATCACATCGCTCTTCGGCACCAATCCCTGGTTGCTGCTGACGGTGCTGGCGCTATGGATCGGCGTCTGCACGCTCGTCTCCTCGCTGCTGCGCAATCCGGAGGCCTATGGTGCGGCTCTTGCCGGCTACACCGCGATGATCATCAGCCTGCCGGCGTTCGGGCAGCCGCATCTCGTCGTCGATCTCGCCATCGCGCGCTGCGCCGAAATCGTGCTTGGCATCGTCTGCGCCGGCGTCACCAGCCGGCTGATCCTGCCGAGGCTGGCTGCGGACGCCATCATTTCGAGATTGAAGCGCAGCATTCTCGATCTCGCCGACTATGCCTCAGGCGCCTTTTCCGGCGGCGATCCGGCTGGCCTTGCAGCCCTGCAGCGCAAGCTGATCAGCGACGCCCAGACGCTTGCCGAGATGCGCACCTATGCGCGGCTGGAGGCGCCGAGCTTCGCCACGCGCGCCCATCCGGTCCGGCGCACGATCGGGCAGCTCCTATGGGCGCTCTCGGCGGCCCGCGCGCTGCACACCCATGCCGCGCCCAAGAACGCGGCTCTCATCCCCGTGCGCAGCGAGTTGAAGACTTTGGTCGGCGAATTGGCGGCGACGCCCGGCGCGCTTGACGACACCGACCCCTGGGTGGCGCGGCTCGACGCGATCGCGAGCAAGGCGCGGGAGGCGCCGACGGCGCCCGCAAGCCCTGATGAAGATCGGGTCGGCACCATCACCCGCCTCACCATCGCCGCTGATTTCGCGGAGGCGCTGAAGCAGGTAATGCGTGGCCTCGATGCGCTCCGCTCGCCTGTTTCGAGACCGTCCCGTGAACGACAGCAGCCGGCGCTCGTGGTGCATCGCGACTACCATGCCGCCTGGCGCAACGCCGTGCGCGCCGCACTCGCCACGCTTCTGGTGGCGGCCTTCTGGCTCACGACCAAATGGTCGGAGGCCGCGGGCACCGTCATCCTCGTCGCCGTCGTTTCCAGCCTGTTCGCAGCGCGCCCCGATCCGGTCCAGTCCGCTTGGGGTTTCTTCACGGGAACGCTGCTCGCGCTGCCCTTCGCCTTCCTTGTCGGCCAGGTCGCCTTGCCGGCGCTGCCCGGCTTCGGCTGGTTCACGCTCTTTGTCGTGCCGATCATGGTGCCGGCGGCGCTCGGCATGGCCAATCCGCGCCATGTCGGCGTCGCCACCGCCTTCGCCATCAACTTCCTCGCTTTCCTCAGCCCGCACCAGCTGATGACCTATGATCCAGGCCCGTTTTTCGCCGGATCGGCGTCGATCCTGGTCGGCATCCTGATTGCCATCGGCGTCTTCATCATCGTGCTGCCGGCCAATCCTTGGGTCACCGTGGAGCGCATCTCGCAGGCGATGCGCGAGGACCTGGCGCGCCTTTGCCTGCACGAACGCATCCCCCGCCGTTCGGCCTTCGAAAGCCTGGCCTATGACCGGATCAACCAGTTGATGCCGCAGCTGCAGCAGACAGGCAGGAAGGGCGATCCCACCTTGGGCGGCAGCATCGCAGCCGTCACCGTTGGGCTAGAAGTGCTGCGGCTGCGCGGTGCGCAGCTGAATTCCGCGATCCCGCACGAAACGATGGAATCGCTCGGCAATTTCCTGCGCGGCCTGGCGCGGGAATTGCTGTTCAGGAGACATGGCGAGCCGCAGACGTCGACCGTTGCCGTGGCGAGGCAATACGCGGCCAGCATCGCCGATCGCAGCGACCGGCCCGAAATGCTGCTGATCGCCGCCTCGCTGCGCATCATCGCCGCAGCGATGGAGGACTATCCGGATTTCTTCGCGAAAGGCCGCGCCTAGACAGCACAGGGCGTGTCGAGATTCAGGTCAGGTCGTGTCGAAAATGGTGGCTTCCGAGAACCGGAGCGGAGCGTACTTTTGCGTACGTGAGCACCGGAAGCGCAGGAAGCCGCCATTTGCAGGCCGGCCTCACCTGAATACCGACATGCCCTAAGCCGCCGCGATGGCCAGCGCATGCCCGCGCGCGTTCTCGCGCAGCGCGTCGAGATGGATCGACTTGACCAGCCCGGCCAAGTCGCCCTCGGCCGATTGCCCGCCGAGTTCCTTCAGCATCAGCCAGCTCACTTCCTGCACCCCGGCGACGCGTTTGCCGTTGGCTACCTCACGCCAGACCTTCAGCGCCCGCAGGATGATGCCGTGGGTGACGGCGGCGAGGCCGGCGCTGCGGAACAGCGCCTGCAGCGCCACGTCGTGCCCGCCGGCCAGCAGCGCCCTCACCCGCTGCTCGGACTGCTGGGCAAGTGCTACCAGCGTCGAGCCGAAGAAGTCGACCTTGCCATGCGCGATGGTGCGGATGATGAAGCCCGCGGTGAGATCGCCGCGCAGCCGCAGGTGCTCGATCAGCGCCGCGTGCTCTTCGCCACGCGTGCCATCGATCAACGTCACCGAAGCCTTCACGCAGGCGTCGCGCATCACCCGGTCGGCGCGGGTGGCGCCCATCAGCGCCAGCACCAGCGGCGAGCCTTTCAGCGTCTCGCCGAGCTTGACCAAAAGCATGTGCCGGCAATCGGCGGGCAGGCGCGCATCGGCGATCAGCGCCTCGCGCACCAGCGGCAGGTGGCCGTGCCGCTCGGCCATGCGGCGGAAGCTCAGCGACGCGATGTCGGCGCCGCCATTGGCAACGAGCGTGGCGCAGGCTTCCGGCTCGCCGATTTCAGCGATCGCGGCCGCAAGCGGCATCGAGACGACGGGGCGGTTGGCTATGAGCTTCTGGGTGGCCTTCTGGCCGCAGGCGACACGGTCGATGAGGTCGGCATCGGTAAGCAAAGGCGAACGCGCCAGCACCAGCGCCGCCACTTCCGGTTGGTCGGAGGCAAGTGCTGCGATCACCTGCGGCGGCGCGTGGTGGCTCATCGACAGCGCTTCGGCGAGCGAATGTCGAACCTTGGCGGAGACGTCGTCGAGCAGCAGCGTGAGCGCCGCCTCGGCGGCGCAGCGATCCTCGAACGGCAGGTCGGAATTTATGTAGGCGCGGGCCAGCGCGCTCGCGGCGGCGGCGCGCTCGGAAACCCTTGCCGTATCAATCCATTTTAGAAAATGCGAAACAATCATGCCGACCAGCTACGCCCTTGCCGGAGCGTTCCCCGGCCCCGTTGTGAACGGTAGGCTGGAAATGGTTTACGAACGGTTCACCATGTTTCTTAACCGGCTTGATGGAGCCGCGACCAACGCCTATCAAGCAAGGATAAGCGGAGGAGATCGACCATGGCCGGGCTTTATTTGGAAGAGTTCGTCGTCGGCCATGTCTTCCGGCACACGCTGCGCAAGACCGTCACCGAAAGCGACAACATGCTGTTTTCGGTGATGACGCTGAACCCGCAGCCGCTGCACATCGATTTCGACTTCGCCGCGAAGAGCGAATGGGGCAAGCCGCTCGTCAATTCGCTGTTCACGCTCGGCCTGACGATCGGCATTTCGGTGAACGACATCACCGTCGGCACCACCGTCGCCAATCTCGGCATGAAGGAGACCGTCTTCCCGCACCCGGTCTTCCACGGCGACACGATCCGGGTCGAGACAACGGTCGTTTCGGTGCGCGAGTCCAAGTCCAAACCCGATCGCGGCATCGTCGAGTTCGAGCATCGCGCCTACAATCAGGACGATGTTCTTGTCGCCAAATGCACAAGGCAGGCGATGATGATGAAGAAGGCAGCCTGATGCGCTCGCTGCTCTTCGTGCCCGGCGATTCCGAGCGCAAGCTGGAAAAGGGCTTTGGCGCCGGCGCCGACGTGGTCATCGTCGACCTCGAGGATTCGGTCGCCGCCGCCAACAAGGCGGCAGCACGCGCGGTCGCGGCGAGCTTCATCGCTGGCCACCGGCGGCAAGCCAGCTCCGCCATCTATGTGCGGGTCAACGATCTGACGACCGGTGTGACCGACGATGACCTCGCGGCCCTCGTCCCGGTGGAACCCGACGGCATCATGCTGCCGAAGTCGAACGGCGGACAGGACGTCCAGCAGCTGGCGGCCAAGCTTAGAGTGCATGAAGCCGAAAGCGGTCTGCCGGACGGCGGCATAAGGATCCTGCCGATCATCACCGAAACTGCGGCCGGCGTGCTGGCGGCGGCGAGCTATGCCGGGGCAAGCGCGCGCCTCGCCGGCCTGACCTGGGGCGCGGAGGACCTGTCGGCAGCGATCGGCGCGCGTTCGGCGCGCGACGAGAGCGGCCGCTACACCGACGTCTTCCGCCTGGCGCGCGCCATGACCATCCTGGCGGCGGGCGCGGCGGAAGTCGCCGCGATCGACACGGTGTTTCCGGATTTCCGCGACATGGCGGCTTTCGAGGCCGAATGCAGGGAGGCCGAACGCGACGGCTTCACCGGCAAGATGGCGATCCATCCGGCGCAGGTCCCGGTCATCAACGCCGCCTTCACGCCGTCGGCCGAGGCAGTCGAGCGATCGCAGGCGATCGTCAACGCTTTCGCGGCGGCGGGAAATCCCGGCGTCGTCGGCATCGACGGCAAGATGTATGACCGGCCGCATCTGCGGCTCGCCCAACGGCTGCTGGCACGTGCCAAAGCGGCGGGGATTTCCGCCTGAACCGCTACCAGACCATCGGGATAAGCCGGTAGCGGACGTTCGCCGCATAGTCGTCATAGCCGCGCAGGCCGGCTCGCAGCGTTTTTTCTTCGATGAAGGTGCGAATGGCGAGCAGAACGATGAAGGCGACGACCGACAGAAGTCCCCACCAGGAGCCGAGCAGCAACGCCGTGCCGGCGAAAAACAGGATGGCGCCGGCATACATCGGATGTCGGACATAGCTGTAAGGGGCGGTGGTGATCACCTTCTGGCCGCGCTCGTCCTGGATCTTCACGACAGGCGCCGCAAAGCTGTTCTCCATCATCGTCAGGTAGCAGATCCAGATTCCGAGCAGCAGGACGATCGCGCCGACCGCCTGAACCCAGGCCGGAACCGCCGACCAAGCGTAGCGGAAGTCGAGACCCATCAGGATCTGCCAGGCAAAGATGGCGATGAGCAGTATGGAGAGCAGGATCTTGTCGGCAGCGGTCTGGTTCTTCTGGATCGGTGGGCTGAGCCGCTCATTCATAAGCCCCGGATCGCGCCGGGCCAGCGCGACACCCAGGGTGAGGCTGAGCCCTACCATCAGCACGAGATAGACCCAGGCTCCCGGCCAATGCAGCGTTCCGGCGGACACGAAAAGCAGCGCGCCCATGAAGCCGAACCACAGGAATGTCTGGACAACCAATTTCGCGACCATGACCCATCCTTCCGTGACATGCCCCGCCGCTATTGGTCAAAAACCGACCATTGGTCTATTATACCGACCAATGGTCTATTGCTCAAGCGGTGATCTGTCGGCATCTGGACGGGAACGGCCGCTGCGTGCAGAAGGTTTCGCCATGCCCCGTATCGTCAAGCACCCGGAACTCAGGCGAGAAGAACTGCTCGACCATGCCCAGGCCCTGTTCCTGACGCATGGCTACGACAAGGCGAGCCTCAATGACGTGATTGCCGCTGCCGGCATCTCGAAGGGCGCTTTCTACCACTACTTTCCTTCCAAGGAGGCGCTGTTGGAAGCGTTGGCGGAGCGCTTTGCGAAACAGGCGCTCGCCGGCGTTGAGGACATTGTCGCCGATCCGGCCCTCGACCCGCTGGGTCGACTGAATGCGCTCCTGGCAAAATCACGGCAGGCCAAGATCGAAACCGCGGCGGAAGCCTGGGCGCTGTTCGAAACGCTGTTCCGGCCGGAAAACCTGGTGCTGTTCCATCGCATCAATCTGGCGGCCAGCGCGTCGTTTTCGCCTGTGCTGGTCGAAACCATCCGGCAAGGCCTCGAGGATGGCACGTTTCGCACATTCGACCCGGAAGGCGTCGCCGACATCGTCATGCAATTCGGGATGGCCACGCACGACGTCATCGCCAAGGCCTTCGCCAGCGGCAGCGATGCCGACATGGAGATCGCTATTGAAGCCCTCGAGAAGCGTGTCAGGCTCTACGAGACCGCCCTCGACCGCATTCTCGGGCTTCCCGACGGCAGCATCCGGATCGGCGAGCCTGGCTATGTGCGCGCTGTCATGACGGCGCGCCGCTCCAACCCTTCCGTCATCGCGGTCGCGCCGCCCTAGAAGGATCGCGAACCAGGCCGCGCCCCTTTGCGGCGCCTCTAGATTGCTTCATCCCGCCCAAGGTCCCGTGTAATCGGCGTAAAGCTTCGCCGGATCGGGCCGCGGCCGCTCGGGTGCCGGCCCCTGGTATGAGCCGATATGGACGAAGCCGATGACGCGCTCCTGCGGCGACAGCCCAAGGATCGCCCTGCCCTCCGCAACGTCGGAATACCAGTTGCTGATCATGTTGGTGCCATAGCCCAGCGCGTTGGCAGCGATCATCAGATTCATAGCCGCCATGCCGCCCGACAGGAACATCTCCCATTGTGGGATCTTCGGGTTCTCCCTCGGCACCGACACGACGCCGATCACCAGCGGCGCGCGCGAGAAGCGCGCCAGCTCCTGGTTGCGCCGCCCCTCGGGCAGCGGCCCCTCGCGCTGCTCGGCAAGAGCCGCGAGCTTCCTGCCGATCGCGACCCGCGCTTCGCCGCGGTAGAGGATGAACCGCCAGGGCTCGAGCCGGCCATGGTCCGGCACTCGCGAGGCAGCGGCGATCATCGTGGCGATCTCCGCGTCGCTCGGCGCCGGTTCCTTGAGGTCGGGTATAGGCGCGGAATTGCGGGTCAGCAGGAAGTCGATGATCGGCGACGCCATGGGCGCAAGTCTCCTAAGCATTCAATTTTGAGCTGAAGCGCGCCATCGGGAGGTCGGGCGGCTCGGGCAATGGCGCGGAAAGCACCGGATAAAGAGCGCTGAGGCAACGCGGCGCGCTCTTGAGCCTTGAAATTGCCACCGCCTTGGGCTTCAACGCAAGGCATGTTTGAGGGGACTCTGCGCCTTTTCGTGGTTGGGCTGGTCGCCGCGCTGTTCGCGGTGCCGGTTTCCTTCGCGCTGGCCCAGAACGCCAACGATGTCGGCGACATCAAGCTCCCTGGCATTTCGAGCTATGCGACGCCGAAGAGCGAAAGGTCGCTGGCGATCGGCAGCGGCGGCGCCATCACCCTTTCTGCGCAACTGACAGACAAGGGCACCGACATCACCCGCGGTATCGTCTGGCGCGTGTTCAAGCCCGAGCCCACCAGCGACGGCAAGCTGCCGATGGTCGCGTCCGCGCATGGCGGCACGGCGGTGTTCCAACTCGACCCCGGCAGCTATCTTGTCCATGCCTCCTATGGCCGCGCCGGCGCCACCAAGCGCATCACCGTTGGCAAGGACGCCAAGCGCGAGAGCCTCGTCCTCGATGCCGGCGGCTTGAAGCTCGACGCGGTGACGTCGGGCGGCGCGCATATCCCGCCGAAGAAGCTCCGCTTCTCGATCTATGAAAGCCAGGCCGAGCCCAATGGAGACCGCGCTCTGATCGCCCCCGATGTCGAGCCGAACACGGTGGTGAGGCTGAATGCGGGCACTTACCACGTCGTCTCCACTTACGGCGCGGTCAACGCCGTGATCCGCTCCGACATCCGCGTCGAGGCCGGCAAGCTGACCGAGGCCACCGTCGAGCACCGCGCGGCCGAGATGACGATGAAGCTGGTGCGCGAGCCTGGCGGCGAAGCCATCGCCGACACCTCCTGGTCGCTGCTCAACGAATCCGGCGATCCGATCAAGGAAGCCGTCGGCGCCTTCGCCTCGATGGTGCTGGCTGAGGGCCAATACACCATCATCGCCAAGAACCGCGATCGCATCTACCAGAAGGATTTCACGGTGGTGGCCGGCCAGAACCAGGAGATCGAGGTCGTGGCCAACGAATCGTCCGCTATCGATCCGGAGGAAGGCGCCGACTGAGGCAATTCCAGGAAAAGTGCCAGCGATTTTCCGTCCGGAACTGCCAAAAATAGCGTCAAGCGGCCTTGCGCATCCGCCTGGGGAGAAACGGCACACGCCCACGCGGCGCAGACGGCGGCGTGAGATCGAAGACGCTGCGATAGAGCCGGTCGAGCAGCGCCTTGCGGTCGCGCAGTGGCTCAAGTTCGTCCCACCTCAGCACCTCGCCGATGCGCACCTCGATCGCCCTGCCGGACAGCCGGGCGAACTCGCGGATGAGCAACGACGTGCGCAGCGTCAGCGACGCCTTGCCGACGAATTTCGCCACGCGGTTGTCGCGCTCGGCCATGTTCATCGGACCGCTGACGAGATGGAACAGGCGGCCGTTCTGGCCGGAGAAATGCATCGGGATAACCGAGGCCCTGGCCTCCTGGATGAGCTTGGCCGGGAACATCTTCCACGGCAGGTCGATAGCGCAGCCGACCCCCTTTGGCGCCGTCGCGACGCCTCCGGCCGGGAAGACGACAATGGTGACGTCTTCCTTCAACAGCCGCACCGCCTCATGGCGCACCGCCATGTTGTTTTTCAGCGCGTCCTTGGTCTCGGAAAAATCGATCGGCAGCGAATAGGGCTCCATCTCGCGGATCCTGAGCAGATCCTTGTGAATCATGACCCGGAACGGACGGCCGAGCTGCTCAACGAGAGACAGCACGGCAATGCCGTCGCCGATGCCGAACGGATGGTTGGCGACGATCACCAGCGGCGTGTCCGGCAAACTCGCCGGCGGCCAATGGCCGGCGTTGCGCACCTTGACGTCGATCAGCTCCAGCATGCGGCTGAACACGCGTTCGCCGGTTGGAGCAACCTGGCGCCGCCAGAAATCATAGAGCGCGGCAAAGCGGTCGCGGCCCGACAGGCCCTCGACGGAATGGATGAACCACCGCGTCAGCGCCGGCTGATGCTGGTTGGCGTAGGAGAGCTCGGGAAACGGCCTTTCCCGCAGTTTCAGCTTGAGCATGGCGGCTCGTTACAGGGTTGGCGTGACAGGCATGTGAAAATGGCGGTGGATCGCTCCACCGCCATCGCACGGAGTACGGGAAAACTCAGGCCGCGCGGCGCTTGCGATCCGGCGAGACCGCCTCGTCGGCCAGCAATTTCACCGCATCGGCGAGCTTTAGCGATTCCTGGTCGCGGGAGCCGAGCCGGCGGATGTTGACGGTTTCCTCTTCCGCCTCCCGCTTGCCGCAGACGAGAATGACCGGAACCTTGGCCAGCGAATGCTCGCGCACCTTGTAGTTGATCTTCTCGTTGCGCAGATCGGCTTCGGCCAGCAGGCCCGCGGCCTTCAGCCGCTCGACAACCTTCCTCGCGTAGTCATCGGCATCGGAGGTGATCGTCGCCACCACCACCTGCAGCGGCGCGAACCACAGCGGAAAGTGGCCGGAGTAGTTCTCGATCAGGATGCCGAGGAAGCGCTCCATCGAGCCGCACACCGCGCGGTGCACCATGACCGGCTGCTTCTTCTCCGAATCCGAGCCGATATAGAAGGCGCCGAAACGCTCCGGCAGGTTGAAATCGACCTGCGTGGTGCCGCACTGCCATTCGCGGCCGATGGCATCCTTCAGCACATATTCGAACTTCGGCCCGTAGAAGGCGCCCTCGCCCGGATTGATCGAGATCTTGATGCGGTTGCCGGAGCGCGTGCGGATCGTCTCCAGCACATTGCTCATGATCGCCTCGGCATGGTCCCAGGCCTCGTCGGTGCCGACGCGCTTGTCTGGTCGCGTCGACAGCTTCACGGCGACCTCATCGAAGCCGAAATCGGCATAGGTCGACAGGATCAGGTCGTTGATGCGCAGGCATTCCGCGGCGAGCTGCTCCTCGGTGCAGAAGACATGCGCGTCGTCCTGCGTGAAGCCGCGCACGCGCATCAGCCCGTGCAGCGCGCCCGATGGCTCGTAGCGATGCACATTGCCGAACTCCGCAAGCTTTACGGGCAGTTCGCGATAGGACTTCAACCCATGCTTGAAGATCTGCACATGGCCGGGGCAGTTCATCGGCTTCAGCGCAAAGATACGCTCGTCGTCGGTGTCGTCGCCGGCGACCGTGACCTTGAACATGGAGTCGCGATACCAGCCCCAGTGTCCCGACGTCTCCCACAGGCTCTTGTCCAGCACCTGCGGCGCGTTGACTTCCTGGTAGCCGTGCTCGTCGAGGCGGCGGCGCATGTAGTTGACCAGGTTCTGGAACATCTTCCAGCCCTTGGCGTGCCAGAAGACGACGCCCGGCCCTTCTTCCTGGAAATGGAACAGGTCCATCTCGCGGCCGAGTTTGCGGTGGTCACGCTTTTCGGCCTCCTCGAGCAGCGTCTGATAGGCCTCGAGCTGCGCCTGGTCGGCAAAGGCCGTGCCGTAGATGCGCGTCAGCATAGGGTTGTTGGAATCGCCGCGCCAGTAGGCGCCTGCAACCTTCATCAGCTTGAAGGCATTGCCGATCTGCCCGGTCGAAGCCATGTGCGGGCCGCGGCAAAGGTCGAACCAGTCGCCCTGCGCGTAGATCTTGATGTCCTGGTCCTCAGGGATGGCGTCGATCAGCTCGACCTTGTAGCGCTCGCCCTTGTCGGCGAACACCTTCTTCGCCTTGTCGCGCGACCAGACTTCCTTGGTGAACGGCTTGTTGCGGGCAATGATCTCGCGCATCTTCTTCTCGATCGCCGGGAAATCGTCCGGCGTGAACGGCTCGTTGCGCGCGAAATCGTAGTAGAACCCGTTCTCGATCACCGGCCCGATGGTCACCTGCGTTCCCGGCCACAATTCCTGCACGGCCTCGGCCAGCACATGCGCCGCATCGTGGCGGATGAGCTCCATCGCACGCGGATCCTCGCGGGTGATGATCTCGACCTTGCCGGACTTGCCGAGCGGATCGGAAAGGTCGCGGATGGTGCCGTCGATCGCATAGGCCACGGCTTTCTTGGCCAGCGACTTCGAGATCGATTCGGCAAGACCGGCGCCGGTCACCGCCGCGTCGTATTCGCGGACGGAGCCATCGGGAAATGTCAGGGAAACGGAATTCAGCATCAGAGTTCTCCTATCCAGTCCCGCAAACGAGCGCGGGTGGTGAAATGCATGTCGCGTGCTGGAGCATGCAGAGGGTTAGCCGGAGGCACCAATCACATGGACGATGGCCAGCGGGCGCGGTTTTAGAGGCAGCGTCGCCTCAGGTAAAGAGCGGCCCGTCAGGAAATGTCTCCAGCGATGTCGCAGGCCGGTCGCGAAGGCTTGCGAACAATCCCGGGACAGTTTTGGATGACCGGAATGGAAGACGCCACACCCAGCCGAACCGCCCTTCGCGTCGCACGCTTGCGGGCGCTGCATCAGTTGTCACCGCAGGCCGCGCTGTTTCGCGATCCCTACGCGGCAGCAATTCTGGGCGAAGCCGCGCCTGGCGCGCAGGAACTCGAGCAGGAAGACGGGCATGGCCGCCGCATGCGCCTGTTCGTTGCGGCGCGCGCTCGCCTCGCCGAGGATTGGCTGGCGGCAGCGGTGCGGCGCGGTGTCCGGCAAGTCGTGGTGCTCGGCGCCGGACTTGATACATTCTCGCTGCGCAATCCATACCCGGATCTTGCGGTGTTCGAGGTCGACCACCCGGCAACGCAAGCCTGGAAGCGCCGGCTCATCGCCGGCGCCGGTCTCGCGGAGCCGCGCTGCGCCACATTTGTGCCGGTGAATTTCGAGCGCCAGCTTCTGTCGGAAGAACTGTCGTCGGCCGGTCTCAAGCCGACCGAGGCGAGTTTCTTCATTTGGCTTGGAGTGGTGGCTTATCTCACTCGGCAAGCGATCTTCGGCACGTTGTCCTACATTGCGGGCACCCCCGGCTCCGAGGTCGTCTTCGACTACAGCGAACCGGCTGAGAACCGCGATGTGGCGGGACGGGCGACGCTTGCCTTCCATGCCGCACGCGTCGCATCCATCGGCGAGCCTTGGATCAGCTTCTTTGATCCCGGCCAGCTGGCGAAATCACTCAACGAGCTCGGCTTCGACGAAATCGAGGATCTCGAGAGTGGCGCTGTCGCCGACCGTCTTGGCAGAGCCCCTGACGCTGGCCGTGGCAATTCCGGCGGGCACATCCTGCGCGCCCGCCGGAACTTTTGAACGGCTTCACTTCACCAGTTGCGGCAGATCCTTCAGGAAGGCCGCCCGCGTCGCGAGCCCCTTCGGCATGTCGCCGCGCTTGGTTTCGACAACCAGCCGGGCGAACACGATGCGGCGGCCATCCTTCTCGGCCCAGCCGACGAACCAGCCGAGCGACCGCTTGTTCTTGTCTCGCACCGTGCTGCCGGTCTTGCCTTGCACCGTCCAGCCGCCGGCCTTGAAGCTCGGGATGATCGCTTTCGTCATCTCATGCGCCTTGGCCGAGACCGGCATTTTGCCGGCAAGCAGCCGGCGCAGGAAGGCCGTTTGTTCGACCGGCGAGATTTCAAGTGAGGAATCCACCCAGGAATTGGTAAGGCCATCATTCTTGCCGGCGCTGCCTGAGACGTCCGCATTGCCGTAGCCGAATTTCGATACATAGCCGGCGAAACTTTTCGTGCCGAGCCGGCGGGTGATCTCGCGCGAATACCAGATGATGGAATCGCGTTCCCAGATCGTCGGGTCGACGGTCTTGCGGTCGCGCTTCACCGCGTTGAATTCGGGCCTGTAGTCCCAGCTCGGCGTGTGCTGGTCGCTCAGGATTGCGGAATCGTAGCCGATCAGCGCCAGAGGCACCTTGAAGGTGGATGCCGGACTGACGCGCTGGTCGCAGACGCCGTCCTGATAGAGCGTCGCGCCACTTGCCTGATCCTGGATCAGTGTGCAGTGGATGTCCTCGAGCGGCGCCGATTGCGCCCGCATCGGCAGGCCGAGCATCCAGGCCAGAAGGAACAGAATAACGGCAATAAAGAACGGGTAGCGGTCCATCTGGCGCATCGAAGCTCACTCCTGAAAGGGATTACGGGAGCGGCTTAGCGAGGCGTCTTGTCTCGATTTTGTTTCAAATTCGCAGTGTTTGTGCAGGCTGGCGTTAACCCTACCAGACCGTTAAAACCCGAGCCGATTTCGATGCACCGGGGCTACAGGACGACCGGTTTTCGGGCGGGTCTGCGTATCTGAGGATCGGGCTTGGTGGTGGCCGTCGGCTCCGCAGCACTGAAGGCAGGATTTTCAGTCATCGTCTTCGGCACACCGCGTGGCGGCGACGCAAGCCCGAGGAACTCCGGAAGCAGTCCATCACCTCGTTTGCCGGGATGGACGTGAATGGCCAGAAACAGCGACATCATGGAAACACCTCATGTTCCGAGGCTCCAGTGTCGTTTCAGCGTGAGAGCGTCGCCACCCGTTTCCGGCCTACTGTCGGTCGAGCGGTGTTTCGCCGTCAGGTGTCCGATTCGTCGCGTTTCCTGCCGATCTGCCAGTAGCGCCACGGCATGAACCAGACATGGCGCTGGGCGAGCGTCTCCGGCACGCGATCGATGCCATGCGTCCCGAACGGCCCGCAGCGCGATACCCGGAACAGCGCCATCCACCCGCCGGCCCACAGGCCATGGCGGGCAACCGCCTCATACGCATATTCGGAACAGGTCGGCAGATGCCGGCAGCTGTTGCCGACGAAGCCGGAAAGCGTCAGCTGATAGAGGCGCACGAGCGACGTGCCGAGGACACGCCCCGGCGTCTTGCGCCAGGGTCCCTGCCAGTTGCGCCCATGCCGGACCGGCCGGACGCCATGCGCATGTCCTGAATGGTCGGCCACCCGCACTTCTCCGCAGCCAGTTTCCTTGTGCGATAGATGTGGACTTTGAGCCGGGAACGCAACGGCCTTTTGCCTCTCATGGCCTGGATCGGTGGATGGGATGCCTGTCAGTCCACGGTAAATGGTGCGGGGAAACATCGGGGCGGTCATGGCAACAGCGGCTGCGCAAGGCTTCGCCATGCCACTGAAAGGTGGCGATCCGCATCACGTCGTTCAGGATGGCCAGGAACTGGTTCATGGCAGTGCTCCTTTGAGCACCGATTAGACTGCCGCTGGCCTTGGCTCTCAAACGAGTATAATTTCCGCGTCGGATAACTTTAGGTTATGCGATATGAAACGTAGTCGGCTGCCGCTGACGGCGCTCAGAAGTTTCGAAACGGCCGGTCGGCACTTGAGCTTCAGCCGCGCGGCGGAGGAGCTCTACGTTTCGCAGGCCGCGATCAGCCGGCAGATCCGCGAGCTCGAGACCTTCCTGCGCCAGCCGCTGTTTCTCCGCCTCCATCGCCGTGTCGAACTGACGGATGCCGGCCGCCGGCTGCTCGACCAGCTGGTGAGAAGCTTCGACGACATCGACCGGCTGCTGTCGGAACTGTCGACCTCGCCAGTGCAGTCCGTGGTGCGCGTCAGCGTCGAGCCCTCGCTTGCCGCCGTATGGTTGGTGCCGCGGCTCAACCGCTTTCGCCAGTTGCGACCCGATATCGACGTTTCCCTGGACGTCGATCCGAGATTGATCGAATTCCGCAGCGATCAGCCCGAGCTTGCCTTGCGCTTCAGCGCGCACGCGACCGCGTGGCCGCGCAGCGATGCCGAGCGCCTGGCCTCGACAGTCGATTCACCCGTACTGTCGCCGGCGCTGCTGGCCTCCGGCCCTCCCCTGGAGAGGCCGATCGACCTTCGCCACTACACGCTGCTGCATGAGGAAAACCGCCAGGGCTGGGCGCGCTGGTTCGAAGCGGCCCGCGTGCCAGCCGACGCCGTGCCGGCGCGCGGCCCGATGCTAGCCGACGCATCGCTTTCGAAGCAGGCGGCACTGCTCGGCCATGGCGTGGCGCTCGGCGATCTCTTGCAGATCGGCGACGAGCTCGCATCTGGCGCACTGGTCAAGCCTTTCGACATCGACGTCGCATCCGGCGCCTACTGGCTGGTGGCGAGAAATTTGCGGGATCTTTCCGAGCCGGCCAGGGCTTTCGCCGACTGGATACGAAGCGAATTCGCCGTGACCAAGCGAGCGGCCTAAAGCATGTCTCCCGAAAGTGGGAACCGGTTTCGGGACAAAGACATGCGATGCGCTTTAGGGGCTTGCGATCAAGCCGCCTGTCCGGCGCGCTTCTTCTCGATCTGGCCGATCGCGTCGACCACCGCGTCGAAGGTCAGCATGGTCGAGGCGTGGCGCGCCTTGTAGTCGCGCACCGGCTCCAGATATTTCAAATCGGCGAAGCGTCCTTCGGGCGGCGCGCCGTTTTCCTTCAGCATCTTCAGCATGGTCTCGCGTACCGCGCGCAGCTCGTTGGCGTTCGCGCCGATCACATGATTCGCCATGATCGAGGAGGAAGCCTGGCCGAGCGCGCAGGCTTTCACGTCATGGGCGAAATCGGTCACCACATCGCCGTCCATTTTGAGGTCGACGGTGACCGTCGAGCCACACAATTTGGAGTGCGCTCTGGCGGTGGCATCGGGATGGTCGAGCCGGCCGATCCGCGCGATGTTTCCGGCGAAGCCGAGAATTTTCGCATTGTAGACATCGTCGATCATATTTTTCCAATCCGTCGCCGCCAAGCGAACAGGGTTTGCCGCTGTTGCGTCTTCCTTTCGCTCTGCACGACCATATATAATGCTGGCAGCCGGGCATCGACAAGGCAACCTCAAGCCATTGTCATTGCTCATCTGTTCACGCCGCTTTACGGGCTGGAAACCGGGCGAGTTTCACCCGAAAGGTCGTGGTCCGTTCAACTCGTCCCACCTTTGAGTGGGACTACGGGAGACGCCTTTTATGGATGCCGTCATCAAGAAACTCATGCCCCCCTCCTCCTATATGGAGAAGCCTGTCACCGACCGCCCAAGCGAGGCCGAGGTCGAAGCAGCCGTGCGCACGCTTTTGCGCTGGACGGGCGACAATCCGGATCGCGAGGGCCTTGTCGATACGCCGAAGCGCGTCACCAAGGCCTTCCGCGAGATGTTCAACGGCTACGACATGTGCCCAGCCGAGGAGCTTGGCCGTACTTTCGAGGAAGTGGCCGGCTATGACGATCTCGTCATCGTCAGGGACATAAAATTCCACTCCCATTGCGAGCACCACATGGTGCCGATCATCGGCAAGGCGCATGTCGGCTACCTGCCGGACGGCAAGGTCGTCGGCCTGTCCAAGATCGCGCGCGTTGTCGACATCTTCGCCCATCGCCTGCAGACGCAGGAAGCAATGACCGCGCAGATCGCCGGCGTCATCCAGGACGTGCTCAACCCGCGCGGCGTCGCAGTGATGATCGAGGCCGAGCATATGTGCATGGCCATGCGCGGCATCCGCAAGCAGGACTCGACAACGCTCACCTCGACCTTCACCGGCGTCTTCAAGGACACGCCCGAGGAGCAGGTGCGCTTCGTCACCATGGTGCGCAGCTGATCGTCTGCCGTCACCTGCTAAAGGCGTAGGCTCAGTCGAAAATGGTGGTTTCCGAGATCCGGAGCGGAGCGTATTGAAGTACGTGAGCGCCGGAAGCGGAAGTCGCCATTTTGCAGACTGGCCTCCCCAAACATCAGCACGTCTTTAAGTCGAACAAGGACCGGCAATGTCGGCACTGCAATTTCCCGAAGCTCCAGCAGACAAGAAGGCGCTGGAGGAAGGCACTGTCTTTTCTCCGCGCTTCGATGCCGCCGGCCTCGTGACCGTTGTCGTCACCGACGCCGGCGACGGCATGCTTTTGATGGTCGCGCATATGAATGCGGAGGCGCTGGCGCTGACGCTGGAAACCGGCATCGCGCACTATTGGTCGCGTTCGCGCAATGCGCTGTGGAAGAAGGGCGAGACCTCGGGCAACTTCCAGCGCGTCGTCGAGATGCGCACGGATTGTGACCAGGACGCGATATGGTTGAGCGTCAAAGTATTGGGCCACGACGCAACTTGTCACACAGGTAGACGTTCCTGCTTTTATCGGACGGTGGGGCTCAGCGACGGCAAGGTGGTGGTTGCCGACGATGGCAGCAAGCCGCTGTTCGATGCGGAACAGACGTATCGGAAGCCGGTGTGAACCATTCAATATTCACAAACCACTCATATTCACTATTCTCAAACATACTTGCGTTAGAAGGGATATAGGACAAGGGAGATCATGATGCTCGAATGGGCGTCATTGCGCAGCAGACCTGACGCTCAGGAGGCCAACGGCCCCGCATCGTCCGGTGGCGTGCCCGAACCGAAGTCGGCGAAGAAGACAGCCATCTCGCTGGCGCTCGGCGGCGGCTGCGCTCGCGGCTGGGCCCATATCGGTGTTTTGCGCGCGCTGGACGAAGCCGGCATCGAGGTGTCGATGATCGCCGGCACCTCGATCGGCGCGCTGGTCGGCGGCTGCTATCTCGCCGGCAAATTGGACGAGCTGGAGGAATTCGCCAGGAGCCTGACCAAGCGGCGCATCTTCGGGCTTCTCGATCTCAATCTGCGCGGCAGCGGCCTGTTCGGCGGCATGAAGCTCGACGCGCGGCTGCGCGAGCACATGGTCGGCATCCGTTTCGAGGACCTCTCGAAGCCATTCGTCGCCGTCGCTTCGGAAATCCGCACCGGCCATGAAATCTGGCTGTCGAACGGGTCTATGATCACCGCCATGCGCGCGTCCTACGCGCTGCCCGGCGTCTTCGAGCCCGTGAACTGCAACGGCCGCGTGCTGGTCGACGGCGCCCTGGTCAATCCGGTGCCGGTCTCGGTCTGCCGCGCCTATGAGCAGCCGCTCGTCGTGGCCGTCAACCTCCACTACGACCTGTTCGGACGCGCCGCGGTCATCAAGCACAGCGCGGGCGAGCTCGTCATCGAGAACGACGCGCCGCGCCCCGGCCAGGCCAATCCTCAGTACCATCCGCACCAAACACGTCTCGGCATCACCGGCGTGATGGTGGAGGCCTTCAACATCATCCAGGATCGGATTTCGCGCGCCAGGCTCGCCGGCGATCCGCCCGATATGTCGCTGCAGCCGAAGCTCAGCCATATCGGCTTGACCGAGTTCCACCGCGCCGACGAGGCGATCCGGCTCGGCTATCAGGCGACGATGGCTCAGATCAGCGAATTGACGCGGCTGCAGACGGTGCTCGCCTGATCTGCCGTAATTCAAGCAATCGCGGCATCCGTGATGCGGAATTGCACCGTCCGGTTGCCGTTCCAGTAATTGCCTGACAGAGAACCGGCGACATGCACGGTCTTGCCTCTGTTCTTGAACAGGAATTCGCCGAGCGCGGTGTCGACGGCGCGGAACGCGATCGCCTGGAGGTTGCCGCCGCTTTGCGACTGCAGGTCGGCGCGGATGTGGTTGGTGCCGATGGCCCGAGCATCGGTGAGCCTGTGGCGCGGCAGCACGAACACCGGCGCGATGTGTCCGGCGCCAAACGGGCCGGCTTTCTCCAGCGCATCGAGGAGTGCGAGCGTCGCGCCCTCGGCGGCTAAAGCGCCGTCGATCGCTAGGCTTTCCTCGCTCTGCAGCCGGAAAACGTCCGCCGCCGCGCGCTCCTCGAAGAAGGCTCGCAGCGCGCCGAGCTTGGCGCGCTCGACGGTAATGCCTGCCGCCATGCCGTGGCCGCCGCCCTTGACGATCAGTCCGGCCTCGGCCGCCTCGCGCACCAGCCGGCCGAGATCGAAACCGGAGACCGAACGCCCCGAGCCGGTGCCGATGCCATTGGCGTTGAAGGCAATGGCGAAAGCGGGACGGCGCGCATGCTCCTTGAGCCGCGAGGCCAGCAGCCCGACAATGCCGGGATGCCAGCTGTTGCTGGCGGTGACGACGATTGCCGGGCCGTTGCCGCCGGCAAGCTCCGCGTCGGCCTCGGCGCGCGCCTGCGCCAGCATCTCCATCTCCATCTGCTGCCGTTCCTGATTCAGCCGGTCGAGCGTCTCGGCAATGCTTGCGGCCTCGACGGGATCGTCGGTGGCAAGCAGCCGGCTGCCGAGCGCGGCATCGCCGATGCGCCCGCCGGCATTGATGCGCGGACCGATCAGATAGGCGAGATGGAAGGTGTTGATCGGCTCGCCGATACGCGAAACCCGCGCAAGCGCCGCCAGCCCCTCATTCTTCTGCTGGCGCGCCACCTGCAGCCCCTTGACCACGAAAGCGCGGTTGACGCCGGTGAGCGGCACCACGTCGCAAACCGTCGCCAGCGCGACGAGATCGAGCAGCGACAGAAGATCGACCGGCGCTGCGTTCGGCAGCCGCTCGCGCAGCACCTTCGCCGTCTGCACCAGGCATAGGAAGACCACACCGGCGGCGCAAAGATGTCCCTGCCCGGAAAGATCATCCTCCCGGTTCGGGTTGACCACCGCGTCCGCCGCCGGCAGCGGCCCGCCGACCTGGTGATGGTCGAGCACCACGACATCGGCGCCGGCTTGCTTGGCCGCCTCGATCGATGCGGCGCTGTTGGTGCCGCAGTCGACCGTGACGATCAGCTTCGCGCCGCGCGAGATCAACTCGCGCATGGCCTCCGGATTGGGGCCGTAGCCTTCGAAGATGCGGTCGGGGATATAGATCTCGGACGGTATCGAGAAATGCGTGAGGAAGCGCTTCAGCAGCGCTGACGAGGCCGCGCCGTCGACGTCGTAGTCGCCGAAGATCGCCACCTTCTCGCCGGCCACGATCGCGTTCGCCAGCCGTGCCGCCGCCTTCTCCATGTCGGTCAGCGAGGCCGGGTTCGGCAAAAGCTCGCGAATGGTTGGATCGAGGAAGCGCTCGGTCTGCTCGACGCTCACGCCGCGCCCCGCGAGCACGCGCGCCACGATGTCCGGCACCCCATGGCCTTGCGCGATGGCCAAAGCGGCCATGTCCTGCCGCTCGGTCAGCCGGTGTTCCCAGGAAACACCGGTCGCCGACTGCCTGACATCGAGGAAGAACCGTTTCTCGCCCGTCATGCGACGCGCCGTCTGCACATCATCGTTGCGCAGATATCAATAGGCGACGGCCAAGGCAATTCCGGGAGCGTGGGCAATTCGAGGAAAAGTGTGGAGTAGTTTTCCTCGAATTGCTGCAAAAGCGTCCAAACGGACGAAATCAAAACTTATCCAGATCCTGGTGACGCGCCTTGATCTCGCGCACCGTCCGCGAGGACGAGCGCAGCACGATGGTGTGTGTGGTGATGAAGGTGCGGCCGAACTTCACGCCGTCGAGCAGATTGCCGTCGGTGACGCCCGTCGCGGCAAACAGTACGTCGCCGCGCGCCATGTCCTGCGCCCGATAGACCCGCTTCGGATCGGAAATGCCCATCTTTTCGGCACGCGCCACCTTCTCCGGCGTGTCGAGGATCAGCCGGCCCTGCATCTGGCCGCCGGTGCAGCGCAGTGCCGCCGCGGCCAGCACCCCTTCCGGCGCGCCGCCGGTACCGAGATAGATGTCGATGCCGGTCTCTTCCGGGTCGGTGGTGTGGATGACGCCGGCGACGTCGCCGTCGCCGATCAGCCGGATCGCGGCACCCGTGGCGCGCACGGCGTCGATCAGCTTGGCGTGGCGCGGCCGGTCGAGGATGCAGGCGGTGATGTCGGACACAGCGACGCCCTTGGCGTTGGCGAGATTGGCGATGTTCTCGGCCGGCGAGGCATCGATGTCGATGATGCCTTCGGCATAGCCCGGACCGATCGCGATCTTGTCCATGTAGACGTCGGGCGCGAACAGCAGGCTGCCCTTTTCCGCAATGGCGATGACGGCGAGCGCATTGGGCAGGTTCTTGGCGCAGATCGTCGTGCCCTCGAGCGGATCGAGCGCGATGTCGACCGCCGGACCTTTGCCGGTGCCGACCTCCTCGCCGATATAGAGCATCGGCGCCTCGTCGCGCTCGCCCTCGCCGATCACCACAGTGCCCTTGATGGCGAGCCGGTTGAGCTCCTGGCGCATGGCGTCGACGGCGACCTGATCGGCGGCTTTCTCATCGCCACGACCGCGCAGCCTGGCAGCAGCGACGGCTGCCCTTTCAGTGACACGCACCACTTCCATCGTGAGGATACGGTCGAGGCCGGCTGCGATGTTCTGGGCCATGTTCATGAATAGGCATTCCTCGTTGGTACTGCACTTCGCCTCCCGCCAGAGGCGCGCTTCTTCTGGCAAAGCTCCATGACAACGGCAAGACTTGCCACGGCAATTTTTGAAATTGCAGCAATATCAATCGATTGAAGGCGGATTATGACCCGAACTATTCCGCCCGCTCGATGCGGATCACCTGCGGCTTGTCGGTCAGATGGCCGTCCCTGGTGATGCCTTCGACCGCCTTGCGCACCGCTGCCTCGGTCGTCTCATGGGTGACGAGGATCACCGTCTTTTGGGCCTCGGTTTCCGGCCCGGCCGCCTGCTGCACGATCGATTCCAGCGAAATGTCGTTGTCGGCCATCCGCTTGGCGATCGCGGCGAAGACGCCGATGCGGTCATGAACCGTCAGCCGGATGAAATAGCCGCCGGCATGGCTGCGCATCTGCGCCTTCCTGTAGGGCTTCAATTCCTTCGCCGGCCAGCCGAAGACAGGCCCGTGCTGGAAGCCTGGTCGGCTCTTGGCGATGTCGGCGATGTCGCCGACCACCGCCGAGGCCGTGGCGTTGCCGCCGGCGCCGGGGCCGGAGAGCAGCAATTCTCCCAGGATGTCGGTCTCGATCGCCACCGCATTGGTGACGCCGTGCACCTGCGCGATGACCGATGCGGTCGGCACCATGGTCGGGTGTACGCGCTGCTCGATGCCGCTGTCGGTGCGCTGGGCGACGCCGAGCAGCTTGATGCGATAGCCGAGATCGGCCGCCGCGCGGATGTCGGCCTGCGTGATATTGGAAATGCCTTCCATATAAATATCGCTGGCGGCGATCCTGGTGCCGAAGGCAAGGCTGGTCAGGATCGACAGCTTGTGCGCCGTGTCGTGGCCTTCGATGTCGAAGGTCGGGTCGGCCTCTGCATAGCCCAGCCGCTGCGCATCCTTCAGGCAGGCATCGAAGGATATACCTTCGGCCTCCATGCGGGTCAGGATGTAGTTGCAGGTGCCGTTGAGGATGCCGAAGACGCGGGTGACCTGGTTGCCGGCCATCGCCTCGCGCATCGTCTTGATGACCGGAATGCCGCCGGCCACCGCCGCCTCGTAGTTGAGCAGCACGCCCTTCTTCTCGGCGGTCTCGGCGAGCTGCACGCCATGCTTGGCCAAGAGCGCCTTGTTGGCGGTCACGACATGGCGGCCGGCCTCGAGCGCCGCCTTCACAGAAGCCCGCGCTGGCCCTTCGTCGCCGCCGATCAGCTCGACGAAGACATCGATATCGGCCTTTTCGGCCAGCTTCACCGCATCGTCGAACCACTTGGCGCCACTCAGATCGACACCGCGGTCGCGCTTCGGGTCGCGCGCCGAAACGGCTGTGACGACGATGTCGCGGCCGCACTGGCGGGTGAGCTCCGCCGCCTTTTCGTTGAGCACGCGCGCCACCGAGGCGCCCACCGTGCCGAGGCCGGCAATTCCAACACGCAACGCTTCAGCCATGTTCGGCGACGCCCCTCAAAGATTGTTCGGTGTGATGTGCGGTGAACTCAGCGGCGCGCGGTGAGCGGCACAACGTTGTTGGGCTGCTTGGCGGTCGAGGCCAGGAAACGCTTGATGTTGCGCGCCGCCTGCCGGATCCGGTGCTCGTTCTCGACCAGCGCTACGCGGACGAAATCGTCGCCGTGCTCGCCGAAGCCGATGCCCGGCGCCACCGCCACGTCGGCATGCTCGATGAGCAGCTTGGAGAATTCGAGCGAGCCGAGCTGACGGAACTGCTCCGGAATCGGCGCCCAGGCGAACATCGAGGCCGCTGGCGCTGGAATCGTCCATCCGGCGCGGCCGAAGGAATCGACCATCACGTCGCGCCGCTTGTGGTAGACCTCGCGCACCTCGGCAATGTCGGCGCCATCGCCGTTCAGCGCATGCGCCGCCGCCACCTGGATCGGCGTGAAGGCGCCGTAGTCGAGATAGGATTTGACCCGGGTCAGCGCCGCGATCAGCCGTTCGTTGCCGACCGCGAAGCCCATGCGCCAGCCGGGCATGGAGAAGGTCTTCGACATCGAGGTGAACTCGACGCAGACGTCGATCGCGCCCGGAACCTGCAACACCGAGGGCGGCGGATTGCCGTCGAAATAGATCTCGGAATAGGCAAGGTCCGACAGGATGATGATGTCGTTCTTCTTGGCGAAGGCGACCACGTCCTTGTAGAAATCGAGCGAGGCGACCAGCGCCGTCGGGTTGGACGGATAGTTGAGGATCAGCGCCAGCGGCTTCGGGATCGAGTGACGGATGCCGCGCTCGACCGCCGGGATGAAGCCGTCATCGGGCTCGACCTGCAGCGAGCGGATGACGCCGCCCGACATGATGAAGCCGAAGGCATGGATCGGATAGGTCGGATTGGGGCACAAGATGACGTCGCCCGGCGCGGTGATCGCCTGCGCCATGTTGGCGAACCCTTCCTTCGAGCCAAGCGTCGCCACCACTTGCGTGTCGGGGTTGAGCTTCACCCCGAAGCGGCGCTGATAGTAGGCGGCCTGGGCGCGGCGCAGGCCCGGAATGCCGCGTGAGGAGGAATAGCGATGCGTGCGCGGATCGCGCACCACTTCGCACAGTTTGTCGACGATGGCCTTCGGCGTCGGCAGGTCCGGATTGCCCATGCCAAGGTCGATGATGTCGGCGCCGCGCGAGCGGGCGCTGGCCTTCAGCCGGTTGACCTGCTCGAACACGTAAGGCGGAAGCCGGCGGACCTTGTGAAATTCTTCCATTTCAGTTCCAGACGATCAAAGGGGGCGCTTTCGGCGCGCGATATAGACCTAATTGCAGTTAGGGTCGAGGGCGGGATCGCATTTGCCTTCGATCTGCTTCAGCGCCTCGTCGCCATGCGTCCTGGCGAGCGTGTTGAGCGCGGCCGTATTGGGAGCCGGCTTCGCGCCGCCGCCCTTGGCAACCTGCGCCTGCTGCTTGGCCTTGAGCTCGCCGAGCTTGGCGGCGGTCTCTTCCTTGGACAGCTGCTTGGCGGCAACCTGCGGCGGAATGTTGAGGTTCGGATAGGACCCGGTGTCCTTCGGGCCCTCGGTCAATGCCATCGGCGCCGAGCTGTTCGCGCTGGTACTGGTGCAGCCGCCGGCCAGCAGCGGCGCGCACAGCATCGCGGCCGCAATGGCGATGCGGCAAATCGAACCGGCGCCGAGAAAATAAGTCCCGCCAACATTAATCGTCATATTGTTTTCCTGGCAGCCGGGTTAGAGCGTGTTGGACCCGGTCAGATATCCCATGGTAATATGTCAAGAAAACGCTCCGGGAGGAACCCCGCGAACCATGTCCAAAGCGCCCGATTCGGACAAAGCGGAAAATGGCGGACCTTCGACCGTCGAACAATATCTGGTGAAAGATCCCGAGCGTTTCGCGTTGAACATGGCGCGCATGATCGAGCAGGCCGGCAAAGCAGCTTCCGCTTGGGCCGAGCCGCGCGAAAAGGGTGAGGTGCGCGACCATGTCGCCGAGCCCGTGGTCGACATGGTCAAGACCTTCTCCAAGCTCTCGGAATACTGGCTGGCCGACCCGCAGCGGGCGCTGGAAGCGCAGACGCGGCTCTTCGCCGGCTACATGACGGTCTGGGCGAACGCCATCCAGAAGGTCAACCCGAATGCCGAAACGCCTGAGGACGCCGTCAAGCCCGAGCGCGGCGATAAGCGTTTCCAGGACCCGGAATGGGGCCGCAACGCGTTCTTCGATTTCCTGAAACAAGCCTATCTCGTCACCTCGCGCTGGGCCTCTGATCTCGTCGAGCATGCCGAGGGGCTGGACGAGCACACCCGCCACAAGGCGAGCTTCTACGTCAAGCAGGTCTCCAACGCCATCGCGCCCTCGAACTTCATCCTGACCAATCCGGAACTGTTCCGCGAGACCGTCGCCTCCAACGGCGAGAATCTGGTGCGCGGCATGAAGATGCTGGCCGAGGACATCGCCGCCGGCAGGGGCGACCTGAAGCTGCGCCAGGCCGACTACGCGCCGTTCGAGATCGGCAAGAACATCGCCACGACGCCCGGCAAGGTGATCGGCCGCAGCGACGTCGCCGAGATCATCCAATACGATCCGGCGACGGAGACGGTGCTGAGGCGCCCGCTGCTCGTCTGCCCGCCATGGATCAACAAATACTACATCCTCGACCTCAACCCGCAGAAATCCTTTATCCGCTGGGCGATCGAGCAGGGCCACACCGTCTTCGTCATCTCCTGGATCAACCCGGACGAGCGCCACGGCGCCAAGGGCTGGGAAGCCTATATCCGCGAGGGCCTGCAATATGGCCTCGACATGGTCGAGAAGGCGACCGGCGAGAAGGAAGTCAACGCCATCGGCTATTGCGTCGGCGGCACGCTGCTGGCCGCGGCGCTTGCGCTCCTGGCGCAGGAAGGCGACCACCGCATCAAGTCCGCGACCTTCTTCACCACCCAGGTCGATTTCACCTATGCCGGCGACCTGAAGGTCTTCGTCGACGAGGACCAGGTTGCCGCGGTCGAGCGCTCGATGAACGAGAAGGGCTATCTCGACGGCACCAAGATGGCGACCGCCTTCAACATGCTGCGCTCCGGCGACCTGATCTGGCCTTATGTCATCAACAACTACATGCGCGGCAAGGATCCCCTGCCCTTCGACCTTCTCTACTGGAATGCCGATTCGACGCGCATGGCGGCGGCCAACCATTCCTTCTACCTGCGCAACTGCTATCTCGAGAACAATCTCTCGCGCGGCACGATGGAGCTTGCCGGCCGCACCGTCTCGCTGGCCGACATCACGATCCCCGTCTACAACCTGGCGACGAAAGAGGACCACATCGCGCCGGCGCTCTCGGTGTTCCTCGGCTCGCAGTTTTTCGGCGGCGACGTCGAGTATGTGATGGCCGGCTCCGGCCATATCGCCGGCGTCGTCAATCCGCCGGCGGCGCATAAATATCAGTACTGGACTGGCGCCAAGCCGGTTGGAGATTTCAACACCTGGTTCGCCACCGCGCACGAGCATCCGGGCTCGTGGTGGACGCACTGGCAGCACTGGATCGAAAGCCAGGACAATATGCATGTCCCCGCCCGCAAACCCGGCAAGCGTATGAAAACCTTGGGGGATGCGCCGGGCACCTATGTCAAGGTGCGTGTGTAACGGACTGTAATGTCTGGTGAGTTGACGGGCCGCCAAAACAGGGCGAAATGGTTGCGTTAATCGTTTTCGCAGCCTCAATTCGCCTTCAGACGCAGAATAAATCCGAGGCTTGCAGATTGACGCATGTCCCGTTTCCGGTTCGGGAACAGGAGGTCGTCGCCAAAGGCACTGGAGCGCCGCGGCGATGATGAACGGACCGGATGCCGAGGGGGAATTTTATTTTGAAACCAGCAGGTTGGCGTCTCGCACGAGGGCAAAGCCGCAGCATTGCGGCAGCGCTTTTCTCCGTGCTTCTGGCCTCCTGCACCTCGACCGGCGACCCGACGATGTCGATCGTCACGCCCGCCTACAATTCAACCGCCACCGAGATGAGCGCGGCTTCCAGCGCCAAGCCCGTGGCTTCGACCGATTCGTCGCTGCAGGCAGCGTCTGCCTCCCCCGAGGCGGCATCGACCGTGATGAGCGAAGGCGACATGCCTTTGCCCGAAAAGGTCGCCTACGTGCCGGAAACACGGCCCGGGGCCGCCTTCCCCGCTGTCGCCGTGCCTGCTGATGCCGCCTCGATCGCCGGCAACACGCCGCAACCGTTGGTGCAGCCTGCGCAGACGGCCGACGAGACGAAAGCCGTCACCGAAAAGGTTGCTGCCGGCGACGCCGCCGCGGTTGCATCCAAGGCGCAGGCGACGACGCAAGCCATGAGCAATGACGTCTATGTGACGGCCGGCGAGCCGCAGCAGCAGCCTGTCGCCGCGCCGAAGAAGGGCCTGTTTGCCTCGCTGTTCAGCACAACGCCGGCTTCCGCCGCGCCGGCGCCCTTGATCAACACGCGTTCGAGCGAGCAGCCCGCCGCTCAGGCCAAGACCACGCCGCCGCCGGCAAAGCCGATCGTGACGCTCGCCTCCGCGACGCCGGGCGACAAGCCGGTGCAGCTCGCTTCCCTGGGCGACGACAGCAGCAGCCACATCACCGGCGCCGATGCCTTGCCGGGCGTGCGCCAGACGGCGCTGTTCGAGATCAAGCGCAAGTCCGGCATCGACGACGAGAGCGACGTCGACCTCAACGAGGATGAGGGCGGCGGCTCCTACCAGGTGGCGTCCGCCGCCGGCATGGCGAGGCTCGCGCCCAACGGCCTCTTGAAGCAGAACGAAAGCGTCGACGTCGCCTGCCTGAAGCCGTCGCTGGTGCGCGTGCTGAAGACGATCGAGGGCCATTTCGGCCGCAAGATGATCGTCACCTCCGGCTATCGCGACCCATCTCGCAACCGCCGCGCCAACGGCGCCAAGAACTCGCTGCACATGTATTGCGCCGCTGCCGACATCCAATTGCCGGGCGTCTCCAAATGGGAGCTGGCGAGCTATGTGCGCTCTATGCCCGGCCGCGGCGGCGTCGGCACCTACTGCCACACCGAATCGATCCACGTCGACGTCGGCCCCGAGCGCGACTGGAACTGGCGCTGCCGCCGACGCGGCGGCGGTGGCGACGACGGCTGAGTAAAGAGCAGTCGGCTGCCAACTGCCCTCATTTCGACGAACCTCGTCGCACAAACGTTCGCGATTGGGCGAAGCCTTTCGAACTTCGTCATTCTTGGGCGACGCGAAGCGGAGCGAAGGCCTAAGGATCCATCCATGACCTTGGCCGACAGATGCAGCGGAGCAGAATTCTGAGCTGGTGCAACGCCTTGACGTTACGGCATGGATTCTATGGTCTGCGTCGCTTCGGTCCTTGCTCCGCCATAGAATGACGACCGCGCGAGGCGTTCCGGCCAATCTCTAAGGATGCACGACCAGTGAGGCCGCGAACCGTGTCCTGGCTCGCCGAAAGAGCGGTTTTGCCACGCTCGAAAAAAGTTGTCGCATGTGGCTGCGGATGGGTTGCCGGTTTCGAACAACGCAATTATAAGCCGCTTCGTCTGAGCGCGCCCATCGTCTAGCGGTTAGGACACCGCCCTTTCACGGCGGTAACAGGGGTTCGATTCCCCTTGGGCGTACCAGATCCCCGTCTCCTTCAGTGCCACGGACCGGTTACCGGCGCCTATTGCGTTCCGGCCCCGACCCAGCGGTTGTTTTCCATAACGATCCCGCAGTCCGTGATATCAGCCTTCGCGCAACCTGCCATCGCCGCATCGCGGTTAGCAGCGAGGCCGTACTTGCCATCATATTGGTAGTAGAACTGTTTGGTGCTTGGAGAAAAGGCGAATGCCTTGGGTGTGGGGGCGGTGAAATAATCGGCCACAAGTGCCTCGTCCTGTTGCAAACCGAGCCGTTTCATCACCTCTGAAACGTTGGAGTAGCTCCAGGTCGGCAGACCACGTTTGCGGAGAAAATCATCCAACTTTCCAAGCCACTGCATTCCTCCTTCAATGAGAAGCGTATGTCCTTTGCTATTAAACGGCTCGATCTCAGAAAAATCTACGATCGAACTACCGTCTGTGAACGCAGCACGCAAACGTTCCGCCGATTCCGGTCCAAAATAGCTATCGTTCTTGGCGTATAGCCAGAGATTGGGAATGCGACTGGTGACGCCATATTGTTTGTATGCCTTGACCAGTTCGTCTTCCCAATCCGCGCAATAAAGACGCAAGCCTCCGGAGACGCTCACAACACCGACGAGGCCGGACGGATTGCGCGCTCCAAGCGCCACGGCGGTCGCGCCCCCCGTGGAACCACCGATAACAATAATCCGCGATGGATCTACATCCGGTCGTTTCTTCAAGACATCGATGGCCGCCAGCAAATCGTCCGCCGCGAGATCAAGATCCTGTTTTACATGGGGCTTCTTGCAACCGTCCTCAGGCAGAGAGCCATCCGATCGACCATAGCCCCTCCGGATTACCACAACGGCCAGCCAACCTCTCAGAGCTAAATCGCGTGCGCGGGGTTCAAATTTAGCGGGGCTCTCGCTTCTGATCGCCTCCAAGGTGCCAGTACCATTTGTGATCAGAGCAATAGGGAGTGATCCTTTCGCTCCCGCTGACTTCACGACATAGCTGTCGAGACGATAGTGTTTTCCATTAATTACAACACGAAGAAACCCGTGGCTCTCATCGAAATCAGGGTCTTTGGCACAGGCCGCTTGAGAAACTAGTGCTAGGCCAACGATTACCAAGGGCAAAACAAGTTTTCTCGAAACACGCGAAGCAACACTCAATTTACCCCCCTCGCCAAATAGCAAGTCGACTTGTACGCAATCAGTATGTTTTCGATTGCCACCTCACACAGTGTATGGCACGCCAAACTTAGTCAATATCCGGCATATACAAGTAACCGGACCGGGTCGCTCCGACCGAAGGCAGCTTGCTTCACAGACAACGCTGTCCGTTCAAGCGACCGCCCCAAACACCACCGTCTGCACCAACCCTCCCCCCGGCCGGTTCTCCAGCCTGATCGTCCCGCCGCACCGCTCGATGATCTCCTTGGCGATCGCCAAGCCCAACCCGGCGCCCGGAATGAATTGCGTGCGCGCCGGATCGACCCGGAAGAACGGTTCGAACGCCTTGTTCAACAGGTCCGGCGGGATGCCGGGGCCGCGATCGGCGATGGTGAGCACGGCCTGGCCGCCCTGCCCGGACAACGACACTATGCAACCCTTGCCATGCGTGGCGGCGTTGACGATCAGGTTGCGCAGCGCGCGGCGCAGGCCGAGCGCGCCGGCTTTGGCGGCGCTGGAAGACGTGGAAAACGCCACCGTCTCGCTGTCGCAGGAGCGCATTAGAAACGGCAAGCTCGCCTCTTCCGCGAAATCCTACGGCGATGCCGCCCGGCTCGAACGAACGCTCTACAAGGCGGGCGAGACAAGTCTTCTCGACGTGCTGGATGCGGAGCGGTCGCTCTACTCGGCCGAAGACACGCTGCTGCAGAGCCGGGTGTCGATCGCCACCGATTACATTGCCCTCAACAAGGCGCTCGGCGCGGCTGGGATGGTACGATCGACAGCGCCAAGCCTGAAGTCGTCGATGTCGGCGCTGGTCCGCGGCTGGCATCGGGCGCGCAGTGATCGGAGGCCGAACATCTATCGGATAGCTCTCGGAACAAATCTCCGTGAGCAATAGCTGAAAGCAATCATCCACTATACTATAACATGGTCGAGGCAATGCGATGTCGAACGTCTACGATCTTGGAACCGATCTGATACGTCGTATCTATGAAAAGCGCATAGATGCACCGGCGATTCTTGACACCGGCACCCATTTTCCCAATGCGACGAAGTTCGCGGCCGCCTGGCAGAGTATTCGCGACGAAGCGCTGTCGGTGCAGTTGAACCGGGTGCCGCGTTTCCACGACATCATGCCTGAGCAGGCTGAAATCTCGGCCAATGACGGCCTCGATTGGCGCATGTTCGTGCTCAAGGCCTACGATATGACGATCCCGGAAAATCTTGCGCGGATGCCCACCCTCAGCCGGCTGCTGTCCGAATGCCCCGAGGTCAAATCGGCGGCGGTCTCATTCCTGGCGCCGCGCAAGCACATCCCGGCCCATCGCGGTCCCTTTCGCGGCATCATGAGATTTCATCTCGGCCTGGTCATCCCGAAACAGGCGGATGGCCGGCCGGCGACGATCATGATGATCAACCACGAGGAAAGGCGGATCTCCGACGGCGAGTGCATGCTGTGGGACGACACTTTCGAGCACGAGGTCATGAACAACGCCGATCAGGGGCGCATTGCCTTGCTGCTTGATGTGTGGCGCCCGGAAATGCCGCTGGACATGGAGATCCTGTCCAGACTGATCGTTCGCGGCGTGCAGATGGGAATGCACTACAGAGGGGTATCTTTCGCCGCTTGACGCTTTACGCCCTCGCCTCCCGAAACCCTCTTGCGCTGCCGCCACGCTTGACCGGCAACATCATGTCCCTGGCGAGCAACCCGCTGACGCGGCAGAAGGCCATGAAGGCCCGGCAGGCTTCCTCCGAGCTTGCCACATCGACCGTCGCGCCGAAGCAGGCGTTGAAGGCGGCGTCATAGACCTTGCCCTGCCGGCGCTTCGGCCAGCTCTGCAGGAAGTCGAGCGCCTGCTCGACACTGTAGATTTCCTCGACCGGCAGGCCAGGCACGGGCGTGATGCGCACCGGCACCTCGAATTGCAGTCTGTCCATTCCCTGTCTCCCGAACCGGCGCGGTTGGAGCAACGCCGTTCGTTCCGAAAAGTTGCTTTTGCCGCCTTCTGGCCCACGAATGTGACCTCAGTGCGGTGAGCGGTCTGGCCCTCGGTGCGGCAGATCGGCGCCTGGCCACATCGTTTGACAGGGCGATGCAACCGGCATCGCCCGTCGGGGGTTCCCTATCTACTGGTTCGCCGGATCCGTCTCCGCTTCGTAGGCCATGCGGGTGACCACCATCAGCAGATAGGCGGACGGTATGGCGAAGATGGCGGCGAGCGCGAGCGCGGCCGTCCCTTCCGTGCGAAGCGTTGCGGCAACGGCCCAATAAACGGTGCCGATGCATATGATTGCCTGGACGGCGAGAAACGAGGCGGCCGCGACAGCGCGCGTGAGTGTTTTGAACGTCTTGATACGTTGCATCGAGAAATGTCCAATGGACGCGCCACGCGACCTGCGAACGGCCGATAGCCGTCGCCCAGGTCGCGGCGCGAAGGAATGTCTGGGGTGTGAAGGCTGCGGTCGGCGACCGCCGGACTCAGGCGGTTGGTGGCGCCCGAGGCTGGTTGGCATGCGAGAACGGCGCAGCCACAAAGACAGGCGCGATGCTCGCCTGCGCCGGCAAAGCCTGGCCAGCAACAAGAAAGTCGGTAACTGGGGCGAGCGTGCCGGGATCGCCGCTGACGAGCTTTATGGGCAGCGGCCGGCCGGCGCGGGCTTCGACGGCCTGCGCCTTGCCGGTGACCCTCAGCAGCGCGAGCGTTTCGCCCTGCCGCGTTGCGCTGATGCCGGCGCCGCCCGAGGCCGCCGCTGTGGAAGCGGAGACTTCAGCCTGGGCGAAGCCCACCAGCGCAAGCACGAGCAGCGCCATCAGGAACGAGCATGCGGTCCTGATGGCCAGCAGCGTCGATCTTGCGCGTTCCGATGCCGTCAACGGCACAAATCTCCTGTATTCAGTCCCGCCCTACCCCATGGGGCGGCGAAAGGAAAGCTTGCGACGACCCGGACGCGCCGACCCTGCGCCAGCGAATATTCCGCGCAGCAAACCGGTTGAAGGCACTTCGTCCTTGAACCTTGCGGCTTCCGGTGCCAAATCTGGAGAAAATATTCCGCATCGGCTCGCGTCAGGAGCCAATCCGCGAACGGACACGAATGGTTACCTATCTAGACGCCGCGACGGCTCCCTTGAGAAACACCGGGCAGATCCGCCTTTACGGCGAGGATGGCTTTGCCGGCATGCGCAAGGCCTGCGGCCTCACCGCGCGCTGCCTCGACGAGCTTGTGCCGATGGTCAAGCCCGGCGTCACCACCGAGGCAATCGACCGCTTCGTCTTCGAGTTCGGCATGGACCATAGCGCCCTGCCGGCGACGCTCAACTATCGCGGCTACACCAAGTCGTCCTGCACCTCGATCAACCATGTCGTCTGCCACGGCATCCCCGACAACAAGCCGCTGAAGGACGGCGACATCGTCAACATCGACGTCACCTATATCCTCGACGGCTGGCATGGCGATTCCTCGCGCATGTATCCGGTGGGCACGATCAAGCGCGCCGCCGAGCGTCTGCTCGAGGTGACTTACGAATGCCTAATGCGCGGCATTGCGGCCATCAAGCCCGGCGCCCGCACCGGCGCCATCGGCGCCGCGATCCAGACCTACGCCGAGGCCGAGCGCTGCTCTGTGGTGCGCGACTTCTGCGGCCACGGCGTCGGCCAGCTCTTCCATGACGCGCCGAACATCCTGCATTACGGCACGGCCAATGAAGGCGTCGAGATGCGGCCCGGCATGATCTTTACCGTCGAGCCGATGATCAATCTCGGCCGCCCACATGTGAAGGTGCTGTCGGACGGCTGGACCGCCGTGACGCGCGACCGTTCGCTCTCGGCGCAGTACGAGCACACGATCGGCGTCACCGATGCCGGCTGTGAGATCTTCACGCTGTCGCCGAAAAAGCTCGACCGGCCCGGCCTGCCAGCCTAGTTTCCTGGCCAAAGCCTGAAGGGGGAGAGGCCAGGCTATGGGAAAAATCGACGACGAGCGGGCGTTCTTTTCCGAAGCCTGGATCGAACCGCCACAGAGGTCTCAGAAAAAAGCCGTGGCGCAGAGAAGCCGCATTATCACGGCCATCGCGACCGCCTGCGCGAGCGCTTCGTCGCGGGCGGCGCGGACGCCCTGCCCGACTATGAGCTCCTCGAACTGCTGCTTTTCCGGCTGATCCCGCGCGTCGACACCAAGCCGATCGCCAAGGCGCTGATCGCCCGTTTCGGTTCTCTGGCGGAGGTGCTCGGCGCGCCGGCGTCCCTGCTGGAGGAAGTGAAAGGCATCGGCCCGGCGGTCGCGACCGATCTCAAGGTTATCGCCGCGACCGCCCAGCGCATGGCGCGCGGCGAAGTGCGCGGCCGCGAGGTACTGTCGAACTGGACGCAGCTTCTCGACTATTGCCGCTCGGCCATGGCCTTCGAGACCCGCGAGCAGTTCCGCGGCCTTATGTAGCAAAAGCACCAAAGCCTATTCGGCTGGATCGCCGGGAATAGCGTCGTGAACCGCAATGACGATGTAGCCTTTGGGCTCGCCGGCTACGGATTGCACCTGAACGTCGACAACAAAGGTGCTTGTCATCGGGTTGGCGTCTTTGGTGATCTGTCCCTTGAGGTCCGTTACAGACGACCTGCGGAACCAGACCGGCAACGGCTTGTCCGAAATTGAAGGGATAACCCCTTTGTCTCCGGTGCGGCCCTTCTCTTTGCCGGGGCTGCGGTTGGTTTGGTCCATGAATAGCATCACCTCCCGCATGATCTGATTATCCGGGAGCGCGTCTGCCACTTCCAAAAGCGGCGGCTCTGCGTTTAGTGCGGCATCGATGTTGATGGCGGCGCGGTTCAGTTCGTTTTCGTCAAAGTCATATTCGACCACAGTTTCTTTCTCGCCGTCCGTCTTACGGTAGCGAGCATGTTTGATGCAGGCACCGAACAGGTTGCCGCTTCGAAAAGGAGGGCTGCCTAATGGCTGGTAATACGGTGAAAGTTCTTTGCGGTTCTTGCAAGGTCGGCCTTGAAGGACCCGCGAATGCGAAGGACCACGATGTGGTTGCATGTCCCCGGTGCGGGCGCAGTGACACACTCAAAAACGTCATGCGGGAAGTCACGAAGCATGCCGAGGAAGTGACTGCGCGCAGCATCCAGAAAAGCCTGAGCAGCGCGTTCAGTGGGAGCAAAAACACCAAGGTCACTCACAACCCCATCCCACATCGAAGCTATCGCTTCATCAGCGACTTGAAACTTTGACATAGCTTCTACTCCTGCGGTCGGCTGTCATGGCCGACCGCTTTTGCTTTCCGCCGCCGCCGGACCTTGGCTGTATTGACGCACTGCCTTATCCGCTCGACAAGCGACGGTTCCCAGCCCTTCATTTGAACAATGCGCTGCGCCGTTTCCTTGTTCGCCTTGCTGCCTTCCGCCTCGCACTTCAGGATCAGCCGGTAAAGCTCGCCCTTGCGAAAGCGGGTTGCGTGCCGTCGCAATGGCGTGATCTGCGCAAGGTCGCCCTTGTATCCAAGGATCAATAGCACCGCGTCTATGTGGTGGAGTTGGTGAACCAGGTTCGCCCCATTGAACCGGATTGCACCGGATATCTCCGCGCGCTTCGCGACCAGCGCGTTGATGGCGTGTTCGTATCGGGTGGAGCGGACGATAGGGGCAACTCTTGGCATCTCCCGGATTTTATGGGAACCCGCTCTTTAGGTCGTGCTGGAAGTTGGTGCTTTTGCTACATAAGGCCGCAGTTCCGCATCCTGTTCCTCGACAAGAAGAACGGGCTGATCGCCGACGAGGTGCAGCAGACCGGCACCGTCGACCACACCCCGGTCTATCCGCGCGAGGTGGTGAAGCGGGCGCTCGAGCTCTCCGCCAGCGCCGTCATCCTGGTGCACAACCATCCCACTCACGCCCTTTCAGTCACAGTTGATCACGCTGCAGTGCATTGAATCATAAAGAATTTTTGACTTGTCGTAGCCCCGGATAGCATGGCAGATTGGGATCGGTTTTAAGGGGGATCGAAGTCCTTTTTGACCCCAGTCGCAGACCCTGGAATTCGACTGGCAACCCCACCAGAAAGCCGATGGGAGAGCCGAGTGCCGGGCCTCACAGATGGAGAAATACGTCGCGCTCTAAGACAAGTTGAGGAGACAGGAAAGCAGCTAGGCCTTATCGACGGCGAGGGCCACGGAACGGGTCGCCTCGTTCTTGTCATGAAGCCAATGCCAACCCGCGTCACCGCTGATTGGATGGTCCAGCAGTGGCGAGACAAGAAGCGCATTAAGAAAAAGCCTCAGCCATGCCCGCGAGATATTTCAGCGCGACTATGCAAACATGATCCAGAAGGGGCGGAGCATCAAGGTTGCGGGCGACACGCGACCCGGCACGGTCGCCGATCTGTTCGAGGCTTATGTCACGTCGCTCAAGGCAGATGGAAAACCGTCCTGGAAGGAGGCCGAAAAGGGTTTGAACAAGATCGCCGATTCGCTCGGTCGCAACCGCCCTGTCCGCGACATCGAGCCTGATGAAATCAGGGACATCATTCGCCCGATTTATCAGCGAGGCAAACGGTCTATGGCCGATCATGTTCGTAGCTATATTCGATCGGCCTACAGTTGGGGGCTGAAATCCGAGCACGACTACCGCTCGACCTCGGTCCGTCGCTTTCGTCTCATCTACAATCCGGCCGCTGGGATTCCGACCGAACCAAAGAACGTTGGAACGCGTTGGTTGGACGAGGAGGAATTTGTCCGTCTCTATCGCTGGCTCGAATCTCCCGATGCGCCGGTCCACCCTCCTTACACGCGTGCCGTAAGAATTCTCATGCTGACCGGCCAGCGCGTCGAGGAGATCGCTCGGCTACACGTCGATCAATGGGATGCGGCCGAGCGCATCATCGACTGGTCCAAGACCAAGATTGGAAAGCCTCACGCCATCCCCGTGCCCAAGATCGCGGCGGAGCTTATCGGGTCGATCAAGCCGAATGAATTTGGCTGGGTTTTTCCATCCGCAACAGACCCGTCCAAGCCGGTCAGCCATGGCACGCTCTATTCGTTCATGTGGCGCCAACGCGATCGCGAGGTCATCCCCGTCGTGACAAACCGCGATCTCCGGCGAACCTGGAAGACGCTTGCGGGAAAGGCAGGTCTCTCGAAAGAGATCCGAGACAGATTGCAGAACCACACTCTGCAGGACGTCAGCTCCAAGAGCTACGATCGCTGGAACTATATGCCGGAAAAGCGCGCTGCCATGGCGCGGTGGGACAAGTTTGTCCGCGAGCTCCTCACGAAGAGGAAGCATAAAGCCGCGCTCAAGGAAGCTGCATGACCTAACGATTGCATCCTCGCCGGCATCCATCAGTGATCGCCGGCGGAGGCAAAGGTTCACCTTGGTGCAGACTACGAATCTGGGGTCAGGAGTTCGAATCTCTTCGGGCGCGCCATTCCATCCGATTGAAATCGCTCACTTTTTGGAGCGCGCCAGCGGTGCCGAACCGGCTTTGTTTTCTGAATTCAGCCGGTTTCTCAGCCGGTTTCGGAAGGACGGCGGCAGCCGGGGCCAAAATCGCACCATGGGCGGGGCTGTTCGGAACGGCAGAGTCGGCGTCTAGCGACAGCAGAATCGCTGGCGGGACTACCTGCGGGCTTAGCCCGTCTTGGATTCGGCCGGCGCGGGTTCTCCAGCCTTTTCGCCGTCCTGGTCGGCGACGATGACTACCAGCTCTTCCCCCAATGCGGAGATCAAGGCCGCCACGCGGCCGCGCACCCGCGACGGAAGGTGCATCAGCCCCTCAATCAGGCGTCGGCCTTCCGCGCTGGCTATGAAATCTATGCGCTCATCGACCGGCAGAGGCGGAGCCTCACGGTTAGTCTCGTTGTTACCGGAAGGCCTTCGAAGAAGCGACCGACAGGAACGCCAAGCGACCTGCCGATCTCGTAGAGCATGGACGCGCTCACGCGGTTCCTCGCGTTCTCGTATTTCTGAAGCTGTTGGAAGCTGATGCCTATGGATCGGGCAAGCTCGGCCTGCGACACGTCAGATTGGACGCGAACGATCGCGATCTGGCTGCCGACAGGCCTTGGCCATGCTTGGAGCACGCGGGGGAGCGTTGATTCCACCAATGCCTTTCGCAATTGCATCATTCCCTTATAGAAAGTTGGTCGCGGTAGGTTCCCGTCACGAGACCCACCAAACTTCCCGCATGATAAGGGACTGCCAAATGCTCGAAACGGCCTCTGCAGTCAGCCTGGCTCTATCTGCCCGCCGATCCGACCAATATCCTCCAGGACCGAGCGGATTTGTGGCCAAGGAAACTCTGCATCGTCCTTTGATGGCTGCCCTTCTCTGAGTATTGCATCAAGCTTCGCTGCCACACCGGCAAGGGAGATAGCTGGGGTGTCTGACAATGCCTCAAGCAACGCCTCCGCCCGATCGGCTGCGTCACTTTCAGCTCGCAACGTGGCAGAATAGCCAATCGCCCGGTCAGAGGCGTCCCAGCGCGCCTGATGAGCCGCCAAATCGGCCTCGGCCTTTGCGCCGGTCGCCACGTCGACAGAACTGACGCCGAGCACATCGCGAAGTGCCTCAAGTGAGCGCAGCTTAGCGGTCCCACCCTCGGACAGTTGGATGGTCACGTTGGGAAAGCCGACGGTTTCTGCAAGTTTGCGCTCCAAACGCTGCTGCTCACGGCTCAACCGTTCAGTCTCTTCATGAGCAGCTTGCCATTTGCGCCAAACTGCTACCGCGGGATCGGCAGATTGGTCCCCATTTGAATCGGTGCGAGCAATGGCAACTGGCTGTGTTTTCGTCATTGCATTGCCGTTCGCGCAAGCGCCCGCCTAAGCGTGACGAAAGGCAAAGTCGTGCTATTGTCGGAATCACTCATGATCCGAGCTCCAGTCAGCTTGGGTTGTGGTCAGTGGCCGAACGGCGTGTTGGAGCACGTCGTTCGGTCGCGAAGCGCGAGCCACAAATTACGTACATACCGTACAATACGGACAACCTAATTGTCAAATACGCCTGAACCTGCTGACAACAAAACTGAGCGCTTCGAATTGCGACTCTCAAGCGACTTGCTTGCTCGCGTTGACGAATGGCGTCGCAATCAGCCTGATCTTCCTACTAGATCGGAAGCGTTCCGCCGGTTGGTGGAGGCAGGTCTAAGCTCCAGATAGTTGGCGCCCTCCTGAAATCCATCTCGCACACCGGTCGCTGCGACAGGCTTGTGAAACGTCCCTTACGGCGACGGCCATCCGGCATTCTCAATCTGAACCGGCGCGATCGAGGCCGTGACGACGACGAAATCGAGGCACTGCCGCGCAACTTTTCACGCAGCTGGACTTGAAGGCGATGCGGGATGCGATTGCCGTGTTCGACGTCGATTGGATGAAAGGTAGATCTGTGGCGCTTCTTCCGCTCAAGAACGCAAAACCGGGTCCCGTCGCGACAGAACCGGAGTCCATTTTTGGCAAGAGCGGCAAGGACGCGAGCCTTGTCCGTTTTGTCCCCAATGAGCGGATGAACGCCGTGCTGGTGATCGCGTCAAAGCCTGTCTACCTGCAGCGGGCGGAGGCATGGATTCGAAAGCTCGACCAGGCCGCGCCGGGCGACGGCGAGCAGATGTTCGTCTACCAAAAATCCGGTACTGAAATGGACTGGCGGTCTCTGCCTCATCCGAGTACCCGGGCAATAGGATGGCCAGGGTGCCTCGTGGCGGCGCTTTCCATGCCCCCTTGGGATTAAAGCGAAAGGCCATCTCCATGGAGTGACGTGGAAGAATTTGCCGATACCTGGCTTGCCTCGGTGCCTTTCGATCCCCGCTTGTAGATCAGGCGGACGACCAGGCCCACGTATCCAACCTGAAGAATGACCATTGCAAGAATGGTCCAACCGAGCGCCTTCCAGACGGAACCGGTTTGTATATCAGCCCATATCGCCACGATGAACGACGTGGCGAACATACCCACCAAAAATTGCGGAAAATACATAGTTGTCCGGACCCGATAAAGGAGCCCGCCGCTCCATTTGCGAAGCGGCGGGCCCCCCCAAATTACCCCCCGATTGCCGGGATGGGAGCTCCCCCGGCATTGCTGACAGTGCAATTGCGGTGCCGGACACAGTGACCCATTACGGGACACCCGTGCCGACAGCGCAAGACGGGATTTCCGATTAACATTAACTGTTGCTAATGTGTCACCCTTGGTTGGAAGGGGACCGAGCGAGCCCCGCCAGCTCGCGTTTTGGCTGGCCGCTGTCCTAGGCCGCTGTCCTACAGCGGAGATGCCCGTTGCGTCCTGGCGCTTCCCTGAGCACCAAGTCTCTAGCGATGGCGCCTGTCAGGTGTCGCCGCCTCGTTGGTGAACTGCAGATTGCGATCGTCTCGGCCAACGCTGCGGCAATCATGGCAATGGATGACTTTCACCAAGTCCCAATGCATGGCGCCATGATCCGGACCTAAGCGCTTAACTAGGGCAGCGTGTGTTTCGGCGTGCAATTTTGGCTCTGACGCACTTTTGGTGATGATTGAACTTAACCAGCGCCGATGACGCGCGCCTGAAGCAGGTCGAGCTTTCCTCGGCCATACATTTGGCGTTTCACCAGCTTGAGCTTGGTGATCTGGCCCTCGGTCTGACCGTTGGACTATGGCGAGGTGATCGCCGCACTGACCGCCGAGCGGTCTTTGAGAACGCCGTTGGCGAACGAGGCGACCAGACTTGATTTGGCCCGCTCCAGCCAAGGTTCGAGATCGGCGAGAGTCTTCTTGCGGATCATGGCCTGGAAGCCTGCAACGATTTCCCGGGCCTCCACCAATAGAGGCACGCCGCCCTCGATCGCGGCCACCGTGACAGTTTCGGACTTAGAGAGGCTGTCGAGACCGATGGTCATTAGCCGCGCAATGGTTCGCACCGAGGGCGCACGGCGCAGGGCGTCACCGTTCACGTGATCTGAATGCCGGCGACGCGTGGCCCACTCGGTGACGACACGCAAGCAACCACGGAATCCCTGGTTCTTGAGGCGCCGCCAGAGTGCTGTTGCGTTGCGCTCCCCGGCCGTCCACTGGGCGTCGAGCCAAGGAAGATAAAGCTCCAGCGAGCTTTCTCGGACCCGAAAGACGTCAGATCGCTGGCCTCGCAGAACCTTGCGGACCACGCCGCGGCTATGGCCGGTGCGGCGTACAATCTCCTTAATCGTAGTCCCGTCCTTGGCCAGGCCGAGGATGACGGCATTGGTGTCTTCTCGACGAAGGTATCCTTCATATTGAATCCGCTCGGCGGCGGTTAGCAGTTCTGGATCAATCGTGGCGGCGCCAAGCGCGGCGCGGATCGACCGCATGGATACGAACTGCGTCGAGGAAGGCGCGGCTGGCGTTCTCCATCAGGTGCCAGCGGTCGGCCACCTGGATCGCCCCAGGCAGCGCCTTGGCGGCCGCAAGAGCGTAGCCGCCACCGCGGTCGCGGGCGACGACGCCGATCTGGGGTTGGGTGTAAGCCAGGCCTGGGCCGTCGCCGGCTCACGGTCAGGCAGCAAGGCGATGGTCTGCGCCGCTCAAGGTCGCAGATGATCGTCCCATAGCGTTGATTTCGTCGCCACGCCCAATCGTCGATCCCGATCACGCTCGGAGGGACAAAGCGCGGACTACCGCGTCGCCGCACGATGCGCAGTAACGTGTCGTTGCTCACCGGCAGCATCAACCTCTTGGCAAAGCTGGCCGCGGGCCTGCCGCCCAGCGCAAGCCCAAGGTGATGGACGATTTGGTCGAGCCGGGCGGTTCGCCGCGCCCACGGCGCCAGAACATCCCCGTCGAAACGCTCGGCGAAGATCCGCCGGCCGCACAACACTGCGCCGCAGTGGAACCGCCGCGCCACAACCACGATCCGAACAGGCTTGCCCGCCATCGGCAGGTCCGCCAGACGCCGCTGATACCGACTGTGGATCCGCTGCGACCTCGTTCCGCAGCCCGGACAGAGGCTCGCTGTGCTCGTAGGACGGACCGTGATCAACATCACCTCATCGTCAACGGCGGTGTCGTCCACCACAAATCCGCGAGGGACGAGGGTCGAAGGCCGCAATGCATAGCCCATGGTATTGATTCCTTGTGTGAACCAACGCCAGCCGGCACCCCATTTCCATCAAAAGTGAGTCAGAGCCAATATTGGACGCCGATCAGGGTCAAAGTTCGGCGCCGATTGACATTGATGTCGTCCGTTGTCATTTCACCATCGGTCGTCACCTTGCCGTCGACGATCTAAAAGCGAGATAGCAAGGGTCTGCATCGCATAAGCGAAGGGCACTGACAGCGTGCCCTAGATTCAGTCCAGCGGCAGAAGCCCTCCGCTCGTTTCTGTTTCGGACTGCATCTTGGCTTGAGGAAAAAGAACCTGCGCCAACTGATACTCTGCGAAGCGGGCGTCTGCCACGTTCCAAGCGCCAACTCGAACACATGATCGCTAGCCCTGCCTGTGTCGGCAAGGTGCTCCTCGATCTCAAGGATGGTGCCCTGGTCGAATAGTCCGTCTGCGAACCGCCGGTGCTCCGTCGAGGGTCGCAGCGGCCGCACATGAACGTCCGGGTTCTAGGGCCGATGTATGTTGGTTGCGAGGTGATTTGAACCTGTGAGCTAAGTATCTGATTTTGCTAAGGTCAATTGCCGCGCCAAAAGCAAAACGCCAGCAACTCACTGAGTTTGCTGGAGTTTTTGGCCGAGATTGGTTGCGGGCACACGCAGCCACCGATACCGACATTCGCTGACTGTAGCGATTTGACGATGGCGGGCCTGACCGTATTGCTGGGCCTGGCGGCCGTAGTCAAAGCATTGATTACATCATATTTTTCGTGGGGTATCCCGAAGATCATCTCGTATCGTTCCGCGTGGTGCCGCTGCACATGCATCTTCTCGCCAGACGTTAGCGCTTTGGGATTGAGGGTCTCGATTGGGGCCGCAAGCGGAATGTCCGGCTCTGTATGGCTGGAGTAGAAAGCCGACTTTCCACCCAGCCCGGTGCCGAATGCTTCGGCCATTCCAGGTACTGTGTCGCCGTTGATGCCCTCGGTCGGTCCATGCAGGGCGCCCATGACTCGGTCCCTATCCGCCTCCAAGACTCGATCCGCCCTCCTTACTATTACTTCTGCCGGAAGGCCGTATGCAGAGAAGCCGCCAGCGGCCCCAGAATGTAATCCAGCGCGGTGCGTTCCTCGGTCACGATCATGACCTGCGCCGGCATGCCGGGATAGAGCTGGATCTGCGGCGCGGCAGCGAGTTCCTCTGCATCCACCGCGACGTCGGCGACATAATAGGGAAAACCGGTCTTGGCATCGGTGACACGGTCCGCCGAGATGCGGGTGACGCGGCCGTGGATGACAGGCGTCGTGCGCTGCTTGTAGGAGGTGAAGCGGACTTCGGCGGTCATGTCGGCGCGCAGGCTGGATATGTCCTCGACGCGCACCTGCGCCTGGACGATGAGCGAATTCCTGGTCGGCACGATGTCGAGAATGGTCTGTCCGGGGGCGACGATCGCACCGGTTGAGAAGACGCTGAGATCCATCACCTGGCCGTCATAGGGCGACCGCACTTCGGCGCGGTCGACCGTGGCTTGCGCGGCGAACATCTTCGGCACCAGGTCGGCGAGGTTCGACTGGGTGTCGATCAGCATGGCCGAGAGTTTTGCGCGGCGCTCGTTGGTGAGCTGCGCAATCTGGCTTTCGAGCTCGGCCTTGCTCTGGCGGTTTCCGGCGATCTCGCCGAGAGCCTGGTCGATCAGGCCCTGCAGGTCGGAGGCCGAGCGGTCGAGCTCCAGGATGCGAGGCTTCGTCGTCAGCCCGGCCTTCAGCAGCTTGTTGAGGCCTGCCTTTTCGTCGATCGTCGACTTGAGCTGCGCGCGGAAGGACTCGACGCGCGCCTGCTTGCCATCGATCTGCTCGTCGAGTTCGGCGATCCGCTTCTGCAGGATTTGCCTGGCGCCGGCCATCGAGGCGCGCTGGCTCTCGAGGTCGGCAATCTGGTTGGCCATGGCGTCCTGCAGATAGGCCTGGTGCTCGGCGGTGATGTCGTTCGGAAAGGCCACCGCCTCATGGCCGTCGAGCTCCGCGCGGATGCGGGCATCGGTGGCGCGCAGCAGCGCATATTGCTGGGAATAGAGGTTGAATTCGGACCGCGCGCGGGTGTCGTCGAGCAGCACCAGCACATCGCCGGCCCTGACGATGTCGCCGTCCTTGACCCGGATTTCCTTCACCGTGCCGCCGTCGAAATGCTGGACGCTCTTGCGGTTGCCCTCGACCTTCACCACCGCATCGGCAAGCACCGCGCCGTTGAGCGGCGCGACCGCGGCCCAGCCGCCGAACACGCCGAAGAAGGCGACGATGATGAGCAGGCCGATCCACACCGGTGCCCGGATCGAATCCGCATTGGCGCCCGCATCTTCGGCGCCGGAGAGGCTGCGATAGGTAGCCGCGATATCGGTCATTGGGCCGCCACCGTAATCGGAGCCGCGCGCTGGTTGAGCAGCGCCACGATCTCGTTTCTCATGCCGAAGGCTTCGACCGCGCCATCCCGCAAAAGCAGTATCTTGTCGACATTGGCCAAAGTCGAGGGCCGGTGCGAGACGATGATCACCGTGCTGCCGCGACGCTTCAGCTCCAGCGCGCATTCGGCCAGCGCGCGATCGCCGTCGGCATCGAGGTTGGAGCTCGGTTCGTCGAGCACGATGAGGTTCGGCATGCCAAACACTGCGCGGGCAAGCGCGATGCGCTGCCGGTAGCCGCCGGACAACACCGCCCCGCCCTCGCCGATCTGCGTTTCGTAGCCTTGCGGCAGGCGGATGATCATATCATGCACGCCGGCGAGCCGTGCCGCCTCGATCACCTCGCGGTCGACATCGGTCTTGAAGCGGCCGATATTGGCGGCCACGGTATCTGAAAACAGCTCGATGTCCTGCGGCAGGTAGCCGATATGGTCGCCGAGCGCCTCCCTGCCCCATTGCGTCATGTCGGCGCCATCCAGCCTGACCGTGCCTCGGCTCGGCTGCATGATACCGGCGAGGTGGCGGGCAAGCGTCGACTTGCCGGCTCCGGAAGGGCCGACGATGCCGAGCGCCTCGCCGGCCTCGAGCCGGAACGAAACATCGCGCAGCAGCACCTTCTGCAGGCTGGGAATGGCGAAGCTCAACTGCTCGACGGCGACCTTGCCGGTAGGCTTCGGCAGATTGAACGAGCGTTCGCCCTGCGCGCCGCCGTCCAGCAGCCTCTCGACCCGGCCGAGGGCGGCCCGCGCCAGGATCAGGCTGCGCCACAGGCCGACGATCTGCTCGACCGGCTGCAGCCCCCTGCCCAGCAGCAGGCTGGCCGCAAACATCGAGCCACCGGTGATCTGCCGCTCGATGACCAGATAGGCGCCGAGGCCGAGGATCAGCGACTGCATGGTGAGGCGCAGGAAGCGGATCAGCCCGGACATGACCGCTGCCCGGTCGCTCGCCCGCCCCTGCTGGCCGAGCGCCAGGCCGCGGTCGCGCCCCCAGCGCCGGACGAGTCCGTCGATCATGCCCATGGCGCGGATGACTTCCGCGTTCCTCAGGCTCATTTCGGTGAAATTGTAATTGGCCGTGGCAAGGTCGTTGGCCTGCTTAAGCGGCGCCCGCACAATATATTCGTTGAGCACCGCCATGGCGATAAGAAGCAGCGAGGAGCCCAGCGCGAAGAAGCCGAGCCAGGGATGCAGGAGAAAGATGATGCCGATATAGATCGGCGACCACGGCAGGTCGAACAATGCATGGATGCCGCTGCCGGTGATCACCTGCCGGAACGTGTCGAAATCGCGGATCGGCTGGCTTTGCGCGGCGCCCTGCGATGGCGTCTCGACGGAAGCCGCCAGGATCTTCGCCGACAGCAGCCGGTCGAGCCGCGCGCTGGCGCGCGTCAGGATCGCGGCGCGCACGAGGTCGAGACCGGCGAGCGCCAGGAACGCCGCAAGCAGCACCAGCGTCAGCATCACCAGCGTGGTCTCGCTGCCGCTGGTGACCACCCGGTCGTAGATCTGCAGCATGTAGAGCGGCGATGCGAGGTAGAGCAGGTTGATCGCCAGGCTGAACACCGCGGCGAAGAGGAAATAGCGGCGGCAGGCGCGAAGCGCTTCCCTGACAATTTTAGGCTTGCCGTTCAATTCCAGAACCCCACTCGATACACGTCTGGTCATTGCGTCAGAGAGCCGCCGCTGCCGGCGGCCCGCCTATTGTTCACACGAGCTCGCTCATTCCGCTGCCGATGCCCGTCAGCGTGAACTCCGCCGGATTGTAGGTGACGACGGTATGGCCTTCGCCGTCATCCGCAAGCTTGAAGCCGCTCGCATCATAAGAGCCGAGCAGATGCAGCGTGGCATTGTGCGCGCCGTCCGAGACGGTCAGCGTGCCGCCGCTGCCATCCTGGCTCGCCTGATAGCTGACCGTCGTGCCGGCGCCGAACAAGATGTCGTTAAGGTCCAGCTTGTCGTCATTGGTAATGCCGCCGATCCGCCCGCTGTAGTCGAAGGAATCGTCGAGCTCGAGCGTGCCGGCCGCATTCTGGGCAAAGGTGACATCCGTCGACGAGGCCGCGCCGAATTCCAGCTTCGACAGATTGCCGATCGTGGCATCGCCGTCGCCGGTGACCGCGCCGTGGATGACGATGTTGCCGCCATTGGCCGAGAGCATGCCGGAATTCGCGACCCCGTCCGCAACGACCAAGCCGCCGGAACCGGTTGCCTCCAGCGTGCCGGAATTGACGACGACGCTGTCGCCGGTGTCGATGACCAGGGCATTCGAGCCGGAGGCAATAATGGTGCCCCTGTTGTCGAGGCTGAGCATGCCATCGCCCAGCTGGCCGGCGCCCGAGATCGTGTTGTCGACATTGGTCAATGTCACGTCCGGACCGGTGCCGGAAATGATATTGAAGGCACTGTCGGACAGGACGACCTGCCCGCCCCCCTCCAGCGTCACGCCATGCTGGATGATCTGCAGCAGGGTTTCGTCGCCGGTCGAGTTCAGCGCGATGATGCCGCTGTTGTTGACCGTGCCGCTCAGCGGCAGCAGGGCGCCGTCGCCAATCGTCATGGTGCCGGCGTTGTTCACCACCGGCGTCTGGTCGAAGACGAAATTGCCGGCGCCGAGCGCGGAGGAATGCACGCCATCCAATGTGATCGACTGGCCGTCGGCGAGCGTGATCACGGCATTGCCGTTGGCGTCGTCGGCGGTATGCGCCTGGACGTCGGCAAAGCTCTGGAAGCCGGAATAGCCGATAAGGTCGACCTGGTCGGCGGCGGCATCGAAGCTGTGCACGGTGTCGTTGCCGATCGGCTGCGAAAACACGAACAGATCGTTGCCGCTCGAGCCGGTGAGCACGTCGTCGCCCGACCAGGCGAAGATCGGGGAACCCTGCGCGTAGGCCTCGACGTTGTCGGCGATCGATGCACTTCCTGTCGTGCCATCGGCGTTGGTCCAGGTCATCGAGACATCGAGCACCACCGCGCCGGCGAAACTGGCAGGCGTGGTGACGGTCAGCTCGTGGACCGCATTGGTCTGCACCGTCCAGGATCCGTCGGCGTTCTGCGTCGCGCCGTCGATGGTCCAGCCGGACGGCACGTCCTTCACTGTGACGGTGACGGCCTGGCCGTCGGAGGGGTCGGTGAGCGCGAGATTTATGGGCTCGCCGGCGGTGCCGGCGGGCTTGAGGCCGCTTGTCGTTTTCGCTGCGTTGGTGTGACCCGAGCTATCCGAGAATGCCCCGCTGTCGATGGTAAGAGTGTAAGAGGATCCGTTGCTGCTACCCGCACCTTTGTCGACTTGGAATGTGTAATGCGTCGAATCGGTGAAACTGCCTGTGCCATTGATTACTGTCACATTCGGCAAACCGGAAACGTGCATCACGTCCGATAGATTGACAAAATTTGCAGTGACGGGCGCACTAAACGTTATCACTACTGTGCTGGGTGTCGCGTTGTTCCCCTGTTTGCCGTCCACAACCGCGGAGATCAGAGTAGCGCTTACATCGTCTGTGCCGAAGACGGTCACAGTCAGGTTGGCCGATGTTGTTCCGCCGTGCCCGTCCGAAACGGTGTAGGTGAAGTTGTCCGTGACGGTCTGACCCGCCGCCAGAGCCTGCACATTGGCTTGGGCATTCGCAAGCGTGTAGGTGTAGGCCCCGGTCGCCTTTGTAATCACCACGGAACCATAGGTTCCGGTCTTGCTGAATGTAGCGCCGTTGTCGGTGCCACCTGAGAGTGCGGATACGGCCAGCGTGTCGGTGGCATCAGGATCGGTATCCGCATTGTCCGAGAATGTTCCAGACGGTGCGCCGGCATGCGCGATTGTCTGCAGCACGTTGCCGGTTGCGCTTGTGTTGGTGTCTTCCTTCGCCCAATTGGTATCAGCCGCCGCAACCGGTGCATCGTTGACCGCGGTGACGTGGATGGTCGAGGTCGCCGTGTTGCTATTGGCC
>NZ_LPVS01000086.1:0-32960 GCF_014843905.1 Mesorhizobium silamurunense
CCGCACACCTCGAAACCCGCGCCCTCCCGCGCGAGCGGGTTCGTTCAATGGGCGCAAAGCGGCCATTCGCTGTGCGCTGGACATAGGTCCTCTTCGGGTCAAGTCACGACATCTGATCTTGGAGGTTGAAGCTCCGCTATCGTTCTTCCCTGACCACAAGCGGGCCTACTGCTTCGTCGGCCCCGGTCGAGACCTTCTGAACCTCGGCGCCGACGTGTCGACCCTCGTGCGAAGCGGTAATCCAAGACAGTCAGCCAACTCGAGCGTTCGACTGTCCATCGCAAGAATTCAACCAGCTGATCGCCTACCTGGCCGCTACCCGTCGCCTGGAATGCGAACTCGCCTAGTCCGCGACCAATAGCGTGCCCGCTGTTAAGAGATCCCGTTGCGAAATTGCGTTAGTGCAGACAAGAATAGCAATCTCAGTCAATCACTTGCAGTGACTGGTTCTGCGCAGTAGGCTCTGTGTACAAGCACATGCCTGGGACGGTGCGGTATATTCTATCCGCACGGCTCATAGTGGAGCACCAACGTCCGGCCTTAGAATTCCTCAACCTGCGTCGGACGCGGGAGGTTGTGCTTGTCTCGAAATTCTTATCCTCATCTTGCGAGTTGTGCGCTTGGCCAATCGTTTGGCGCCGGAACCAGTGAGATTGTCGAAGCTTCAATAGTTCAACACGCCGCCGCGCTTTATGGCAGTGATGCCCCTACCGCTGTGGCATTCTGCGCGCTTGCGGCATGGTTCGAAGACAAGAAGGACGAGTATAGCTTCTGGCTTCGGGTCTTTGGGCGCCTGCGCAATTAGGTTTGCCCTGTCGGCGACCGCGGTTTAGGCCCAGCTCGATGCGCGCGTTGGCGTTAGGCCAAAGGTGGATCGTCAAACGACGCCTCAGCCGCCAGTGCATAGCCATGTGAGCGTACGGTTCGGATCAGATCCGGTCCAAACCTCTTGAGCGCCCTGCGTATATGTCCCATGTGGATATCGACTGTCCTCGGCTCGACTTCAGCCTCCCGCGACCAGCACGCAGCAATCAAAGTTTCGCGGGACTGAACGACTTCGGGATCCTTGAGAAGGTGGCGCAGAAGCCGAAACTGCAAGGCTGTCAACGGCACCTCGTGACCGTTCCGGCGTACTTTCACAGTCGTCGGGTTCATCTCCAGGTCGGCAAATCGCAACAGCGTTTCGACTGATCTGATGCCCCGTTTCGTGACCAAGGCTTCTGCCCGCAAGCGGCGAAGGAATTGGATGAGGCGAGATGGGTCGAACGGTCGTGTCAGCACGAGATCTGCGTCGGCTATCGCATTGCCGAATTTCCTTGGCGCAGCGGGCTGATTTGAAAGCAGAATGAAGCTGACTTGCGGATGGTTGGCCCTGAAAGGATATAAATCCAGGCGAGCTGCGGAGCCGTCGATGACGACCGCCTGGACAGGATCATTGGAAACCAGCGCCCCGCCAGCGAGTGAAGCGACGAAACCTTCCGTTGCCAGGACGTGCTGGAGAAGCAGGAACAGTTGCGCATCTTGAGAATAGATCAGTACGCGAAATTCCATCCTGCCCTCCGACCTCACAGGGGAGCAAACTCTCCGCCGTTAACGTCCAAGGTCGCGCCGTTGATGAAACCGGCGCTCTCGGAAACAAGGAAGCGAATTGCGGCCGCAACGTCGTCTGGCTTGCCGAGTCGCCCAACTGGAATGCGGGCAAGGGCTGCCCTGTTGGTTTCGCTATCGGGCGGCCCAGCCATGTCAGTGGCGATGCGACCGGGCGCGACGAGATTCACGGTGATATCGTGGCCGGCGCTGTTGGCCACGAGCACCCTGGTCAAGCCGGAGAGCGCCGACTTCGAGGTGACGTAAGCGGCCCCCGCGATCCTGGGAATGGTGCGACCGGCAACAGAGCCCACCAGCACGATGCGGCCGAATCCCCGTTTGATCATGTGTGGCAGGACCGCCTGGCAGCACAGCATCGCACCGGTGACATTGACGGTGTGCACCAACTGCCATTCCTCTGGTGAGACCTCGACAAAAGGCGTCGCACCGCCAGGTCCCTTTGGCGATATGCCCGCGCTGTAGACCAGGATGTCCGGCATGGACCAGAGGCTCTCCAGCTCATCGAAGAACCTCAGTAGCTGAGAGCGCTCCGTCACATCGACGGTGCGGGCCAGAATGTTCCCGACATCAGCGTGCACAGACAGCTTCTCTTTTGCCGATTCAACATGCTGAGGACTTTGACCGAAAAAAGCGACTTTGATGTTCTGCTCCAGCAGGCTCGAAACAGTCGCCAGGCCAATGCCCGAGCTGCCGCCAGCCACGACGGCAACGCGTTCAGGGAGGTCCGTCATGCTGCCTTGTCCATCTCCGCAAACAGGGACAAAGGCGGATGCGCGTCCGGGTCCGTCATCACCTCGATGAGGAGCGGTCCACCACCCTCGATCCCGCGCCTCAAGGCCGGCGGGAGTTGCTCGGGGTCATCGACGCGCACGGAAGGGCACCCGCACGCTTTCGCAATGCCGGCATGATCCACCGCCGAGAAATGGCACGCGGAGGTGTAACTGCCGAACTTCACGGTCTCGGCGTCTCGCTGAAAGCCAAGTATTCCATTGTTGAGAACGATGATCGTAACCGGCAAATTCATGCGCACCATCGTCTCGAGCTCCGCCCAGCTGTGCGCAAAGCCGCCGTCTCCAACGACCGCAACGACTGGACGATCAGGATGAGCGGCCTTTGCGCCCAGCGCCAACGGCAATCCCCAGCCCAGTCCGGCCAATCCCCGCGGTGTGATGAACCGGGCGCCGACGCGCGGTGCGCGCAACTGCCCAAGGATCCACATCGAGGAATAGCTGGCATCCGCAACGATGGTGATGTCCCTTTCAAGAAATCGCTGTAGCCCCGCCATGATGCGTTCGGGTCGGATCGGCGACTGGGGCGACGTCCGTCGGGGTTCGCATGCAAGCTCGAACTGCTCCCAGAAGGTGGCGATCTTTGCCTCGACCACCGAGCGCGAGAGCATTCGCTGTGTCAGGTCGCTCTTCGACAGCGCCTGCCGCAAGGCGGCCAGGGTCTCGGCTGCATCGCCGACCAGGCGGGTTGCCTCGTAGTTGCGGCCTACCTCGGTCGGGTCGATATCGATGTGTACGACGCTGGCTGCCTTCGGAATCTGGCGCCAACTGTCGGTGCCGTTCTGGTTGGTCCGTGTGCCGATAAGCACGACGAGATCGGCCTCCTCCATGAGTTGCTGGCTGTAGAAACCTAGCGAGCACGGCCCAACCAGTGCGCCAAGGACTCCCACCGACAGAGGATGGCGCTCGCTGACAGCGCCTTTTCCCATATTGGTCGTGAAGACAGGAATGCTTGCCTCTTCTTGAAGGCGCGCCAGTTCGTCAGCCGCTCGGCTGCAATGGATGCCGCCGCCGGCAACGATCACCGGCGAGCGCGCGCTGGCTATCTGTTCGGCAACCCGCCGCAGATCAATGTCCGACGGTCTTGAGTGATCAAGCGGCCAGCGTCCCAAGCAGCTTGCGCGAGGCCGGCTTTGCTCGACCGCCGGCGATCGAAGCAAATCGGCCGGCAGAAGCAGGGCGACCGGCCCGGAGCGGCCGGACGTGGCGGCGGTAAATGCCGCATCGACATAGTCGTCGACTCTTTCCGCAACGGTCAGGCGCCTGACCCATTTCGTGCAGGACTGAAACAGGGCAATCTGATCGAAGTCCTGAAAAGCATTGCGATCGGTCTGGTCGCGTTCGACATCCTGGACAAGCGCGACCACAGGAATGCTTGCCTTGAGACATTCGGCCAATGGCGCCACCAGCAGGGTCGCCGCTGGGCCGTTTTGTGCCGCAACCACGCCAACCTTGCCGGACAGCCGCGCATATCCGTCCGACATGGCGCCACCCATGTTCTCCTGCCGATAGGCGATTTGACGAATGCCTCGCGCTTCAGCCGCCAGGATAACGGCCGAGGGCAAGCTCTGGGCAAAGATCATTTCCACTCCGTGCCGCTTCAGCGCGTCCGCGATCCGATCAGCAACGGTGGCTTTGGTAAGAGCCGATTGCATTATTGCTTGTCTCCGTCGCTTGGCTCACCTTGAGCAAGGAAATCATCGAAGACGGCGACAATCCGATCCATCTCCGTGGCCGTCATGGGTGTCGAAAGGCAAGCAGCCGCGCCGAACGGCAGGAGAATTCCCCGATCAAGGAAATGCCTTGTCAAAGCGCGCATGGTTGAAGATTCCTGCGCCGACATCTGCGCTGCCCGGTAGGTTGCCGGCACATCCTTCTTTGGATGGATGCGGAACAACGACGCGGCTCCAGAGACCGAAAACGGCGCCCCTCTTTTTGAGATCGCCTGCGTCAAACCGCTTCGCACTCGATCGCCCAGTTCCTCCAAATGGCTGAAGGCATCGGGCGTCAAAGCTTCCATCGCGATCCGGCCAGCGATCATCGAGATAGGATTCGCGGAAAAGGTACCGCCCTGTGAGACGACCGGCGCATTGTCGTCGGTACCGAAGACCGCCATGACGTCGGCTCGGCCGCCGATGGCTCCGATGGGAAAGCCGCCACCGATGATCTTGCCGGCGGCGACCAGGTCGGGTTCCAGTCCGTAACGCGCCGAGGCGCCGGCAAAGCCCTGGCGCAAGTTGAGAACCTCGTCAGCAACGATGAGAATACCGAGTTTGCGCGCCGTTGCGGAAAGTGCCGTAATGAAGTCAGCGGACGGATGCAGGAGCCCGGCTCGACTCGGCATCGGATCCACCAGGATGGCGGCGATGTCAGCCGCTGCCGGAGCAATGGCCGCTTCGAGGCCCGAGGCGTCGTTGAAATCAAGAACGATCACGCTGTCGGCGATCGCCTTGGGCGCCCCTGTATAGCCGAGCTTCGGCAGGCGCCTGCCCGACACGCCACTCTCGCCGACACCGTTTTGGCCAGCCTCGGCCCAATCGTAGGCTCCGTGGTAGGCGCCTTCGAAGCGCACGATCGAGGATCGGCCGGTGAAGGCGCGCGCGGCCTTCAGGGCATACATCACCGCTTCGGTGCCGCTGTTTACAAACCGCACCTGCTCGACAGCAGGAATGCGCGACACCAGAAGTTCGGCCAGCGCGATTTCATGCTCCATGGGATTGGCAAAACACGTGCCCTGCCGCAGCACGTGACCGATGGCTTCGACCACGGGGCCGAAGCCATGTCCGTGAATCAACGTCGTGAAATTGCTGTTGAGATCGAGCAGCCGATTGCCGTCGACGTCAACGACATAGGCGCCCTCGCCTCTCTCAAGATAAATGGGCAGCGGATCTTTCTCGATGGTCGCCCGTGTAACGCCTGCGGGGAATACCCGCTGGCCACGGCGATAGAGATTGGACGACCGGGCGCGATCAGGCGCCGGCCTTCCCGTATTGGCGTTCTGCGAGAGCATGTTCGGGCTTTCCGTGGGAAATTCAGGTCCGCGTTCGTGCGAACTTCGCGAGTTTGTTGCAACAAAATTACGAGACGTCAAGTCCGTGCAACAAAAATCTGATCAGGCGGGAGCCGAGCGCCTGGCCGCGAGCCGTAACCGACGATAACCGTCGCGAATGTCGTTCTCGAAGGCCGCCCGCAACGCGGCGCCATCCCGCTCGGCAAGCGCTTCCATCGCCATCTGATGATTTCGCACCCCGCTTCTCTCCTGGGCGAACTCTGGATAGAGATTGTAGAGTGAGGGCCCGACGCGCAGCCACAGGCTTTCGATCATCGTGATCAGATGTGGGAGACCGGCTAGCTCATAGACATGGAAGTGAAATTCCTTGTTGTGCCATAGCGCCTCCCCGTAATTGCCAGCGTCGAGAGCCGCGCTGATTCTGCCTTGAATTTGACCAAGCAGTTCAACGTGTTGCGCCGATCCGAAAGGCGCAGCCTTCTCGGAAGCAAGTCCTTCCAGGGCAATCCTTATCGTCGTCAGCTCTTTCAGATCCAATTCCCCCAAGACGGGCACGATGACGGTCTTCGGTCCCGCGTAGACCAGCGCGCCTTCGCTGGTCAGCCGGTTGATGGCATCGCGGGCCGGCGTCGAACTCACCCCCAATTCGCCAGCCACGGCGCGAACCGTCATTTTGTAGCCTGGCCGGTACTTCCCACGGATCAGGCGCTCTTTCATTTCCCGATAGGCGGCGTCCCCCAAGCTGGCGCCCTGCCCACCAGCTCCAGCCACGGTCTTCAGATCCAGCACCATTCTATCCGATCTCTGTTGACAGTCCCCAGTTTTGATGCAACAAAAATATCATGTGAAGTTTTTGCAAAGGAATTGTCGCATCAACTTCTCTTTTTAGCAGCGCTCCCCGCGTCTGTCACGAGCAGCGAAACCACGGATCCAGGTGGCCGAGGCGCTGGATTGCGGAATGCCTGCGCCCGCGTGGCGGGGCAGGCCGGCCCCTATGCCAAGAACAGAGGAGGCAGCATTGATTGGCCAGGCATTGACCCTTTCCCGGCTCCGCAAGAGCTACGGAGATATTGTCGCGGTGAACGAAACCGATCTGGAAATCGGGGCGGGCGAATTCGTCTCCATCGTCGGTCCCTCAGGATCGGGCAAGACGTCACTTTTGACGCTTATCGCCGGATTTGAGCCGCCCTCCAGCGGGGCGATCCGCATCGGCGACAAAGACATCACCTGTCTTGCGCCCAACCTTCGCGACATCGGAATGGTTTTCCAGAAATATGCGCTGTTTCCGCACCTGACCGTCAGGCAGAACATCGCCTTTCCGCTCAAAATGCGTCGCAGGGCCGCGAAATCCGCCATCGCTGCCCGCGTGGACGAGATGCTCGAGCTGGTCCAGTTGCCGCAGCACGGGGATCGCTATCCAAGCCAACTGTCGGGAGGCCAGCAGCAGCGCGTCGCGGTCGCACGTGCGCTCGTTTTTGATCCTCCCGTCATCTTGATGGACGAACCGCTTGGGGCGCTCGACAAGAAGCTGCGTGAGGCCATGCAGATCGAGATCAAGCGCATCCAGGAGCGGCTCGGCGCTACGGTCATCTATGTGACGCATGACCAGGAGGAGGCTCTGACGCTGTCGGATCGCGTCGCGGTCATGCATCATGGCTCATTACAGCAGATTGGAACACCGTCCGAACTCTACCGTCGTCCGAGCAGCGCTCTCGTTGCAGACTTCATCGGAGCCATGAACTTCGTCCCCGGCATCCATGTCGGCAACGAAGCCGGCAAGCACGTCATTCAAGTCGCCGAGGGCATCGTGCTCAAGGCGACAAGGGGCGGAAGACGGGCAATTCCATTCGAGGGGAGTGCTGTATGCCTCGCCATCAGGCCCGAGCACATCAAGATTGCGCCACGGGCGGACAACACGCCCGGAATGTTGGCCGGTACCGTTGAGGCTTCCATCTTTGTTGGGCCAACGCAGATTCTCCTTATCCGCCCGGAAGCTCTGCCAGAAATTGTGCTGCGTGTGCAGATGCCGGCCGATCAAATAGCCGGCCTCGAGCGTGGGGCACTCGTTGCGGTAGCGTTCGACGAAGCGACGCTGCAGGCGTTTCCGGCAGGGGAAAGGCTGGCCGCATGAGGCAGCCGCAACCTTCCTCACGATCGTCACGGATGAAGGACAGGCCGCGGGCTCGATCAATGCGAAGCTACACCCCGGCGGTGTCCTGGATTCTGATTGCCCCTGCTATTGCGATCCTCGCGATAGGATTTCTCTACCCGCTGGCCAGACTATTCATGCTCAGTCTCTCGGCAGGTCCGTCGGCCACTTATGGTCGCCTGCTGCGAGAGCCTCTTTATGCGATGGTACTTGCAAGCAGCATCGTGACTGCGGTTTCCGTTACATTTGCCTGCGTCGTTCTGGGCTACCCGGTCGCGCTCGCAATGGCGCGGCTCAGGAAGCACGCCGCGGCAATCACGACCGCATGTGTTCTCATCCCTCTGTGGACGTCCGTTTTGATCCGCTCTTATGCATGGATCGTTCTTCTCCAGCGCAATGGCCTCATAAACTCTCTGCTCATCTCGGAGGGGCTGACACAAGGACCGATCAAGCTGCTTTACACGCAAGGCGCCGTGATCGTCGCAATGACGCACGTCCTGCTGCCTTTTGCTATTCTGCCCATCTTCTCGAGCCTTCGGGCTGTACCCAATGATTATGTGCGGGCGGCGCACAATCTTGGGGCCGGAAAGGTCAAGGCCTTCTTCCTTGTGACACTACCGCTAAGCCTGCCCGGCGTGTTTGCCGGCGCCATCCTGTGCTTCGTGCTTGCGCTTGGTTTTTACATCACGCCTGCTTTGGTGGGCGGGCCTGAATCGATGATGATGGCCTCACTGATCGGCCAGCAGACCACCGTCCTGCTCGATTGGCCCTTCGCGGCGGCACTGTCGACCGTTCTGCTAGCCATCACGCTTCTGATCGTCGCCGCGTTTCGCAAGTCGCTTTCCTTCAGCAAGGGATTGTCCAGTGTTTATTGACCAGTCGTCCGGGCTGCCTGCCCTGCCCGTGAGCGCAGGGCGATACCAACGCGTGGCCGCTTTGCGGCTGCGCAGGCTGGTGGCACTGCTCGGCGGTGGGCTGATCGTCGGGACAGTGTTGTTTTTCCTTGTGCTGCCGACGCTGCTCATCGTGCCGATGTCGCTCAGCCAAACCGATTATCTGCAGTTCCCACCGCGTGGATTGACCTTGGATTGGTACGGGAGGTTCTTTGGCGATCCCGACTGGATGGCTGCGACCTGGTTCAGCTTCAAGATTGCCATCGCGACCACGCTCAGCGCCACCGTCGTTGGAACCATGACGGCGCTGGCACTAGTGCGTGGGAACCTGCCCTTCAAGAACACGGTCCTGGCGATATCTCTTGGACCGATGATCGTCCCGCACATCGTCTTGGGTGTCGCCCTCTACCTGGTCTTTTCGCCCTTGCAGCTCACAGGGAGCTTTACCGGCTTCCTGGTGGCTCACACCGTTCTTGCGGTTCCCTATGTGGTGATCACCGTCAGTGCATCGCTGCAGCGTTTTGATCCGACCTTGGAGCTCGCCGCATTGAGCTGTGGGGCAAACCGCGTGCGGGCCTTCTTTCGGATTGTGCTCCCCAACATCGCGCCTGGCATCTTCGCTGCTTCGGTCTTTGCTTTCCTTGCGTCCTTCGACGAAGCGACCGTGGCCTTCTTCATCTCGGACATCAGCGGCAAATCGATTGGCCGAAAGATGTTCGAGGACATCGACTTCAACCTCACGCCGGTGATTGCGGCTGCCTCGACGACCTTCGTTGGGCTTTCGCTGCTGCTCATGGCGCTGGCGCATACGGTTGGCCAGCCGAGTGACGGGCGGCGGTAGCGCCCGATCCAATCGAAAAGCATCAAATCAAAAGGAGAACCGCATGTCATCCGACTCGACTCGTTTGTCTAACATCCGGCTTCGGCTGCCCAATTGTGCCTTCGCATGCTTGGTGCCACTTGCCATGTCCATGAATTGGGCATCGGCCACTGAACAGGTGGTCATAGCTTCAACCGGGGGCGCCTATGACCGGGCGCTGAAGGCGGCCTGGTTTGATCCCTTTACCAAGGAGACAGGAATCCAGGTCGTGACCGTCGTCGCGACCAACGCCGAAATGCGCGCCAAGGCGAGCGCGATGGTGAAGGCCGGGAATGTCACATGGGACCTCTATCTCGATGGGGAAATCCAAGCGGCTTCCGAAGCGCATCGCCAGGTAACGGAGGATCTGAGCGCGTTCTGCCAGCAATTTGCCAACCGAAAGGACCTCAGTCCAAACGCTTGCGCGCCCGGCGGCGCGCTACTCCAGTCGACTGCCACGCTTCTGGCTTACCGGACCGGCAAGCCGGGCGGGCCAGTTCCCGAAACCTGGGCGGACATGTGGGACACCAAGAGGTTCCCCGGCGGGCGAGCCTTTCCGAACTTCGATGATCCCTGGCGCGTCATGGCAGCCGCGCTGTTGGCAGACGGCGTCGCCAAGGACAAATTGTTTCCGCTCGATGTCGACCGTGCGCTGGCCAAGCTAGATCAGATTCGACCGGCGATCACGCTGTGGTGGAAAACCGGCGATCAAAGCGTGCAAGGCTTCCGCAACGAGGAGTATTCCCTGGGCCAGATCTGGCTGACGAGGGCAAAGGCGATGCAAACCGAGGGGCTGCCGATTGCATGGTCCAGCAAGGCGTCGTTCCTGGTCGGCGATCGCATTTCGCTCATCAAAGGCGCCCCCCATCATGAGAATGCGCTCAAGTTGATCGCGTTTTGGCTCAACTCGCCAAAGGCACAGGCGCAGGCCTGCGAGGTGCTGTCGTGTACGCCGCCAAGCATCGAAGCCATTGCGTTGATGTCGGATCAAGCGCGAAAGACGATGCCTAGTGCCGACGACATCCGCAATTCGATAGTCGTGCCCGATGCCGATTGGATCAATGCGAATGCGGCCATGCTGTTGGAACGCTGGAACAACTGGATCCGATAGCTGGAAGTTCAGGTCGGGACGATAGTCCGCTGAGGTCTCCAAGAAGAAGCTTGATGACCCGGCGCCGGGTCATTAGGGCAATCGACTTTGCAGTTCAACCTTGCCCAAGCGACGGGAGTGGCGTGCAGGACTTTCGTCCTTTGGTTTTGAACTTCCCGCTGTGCGCTTCGCCTTCGTAAAGGCCCGATCCGTTGCAATGAACCGCTCCAGGATGGGGACGATCAGGCGTATCGGGATCCGCAGGAGGGTTCCCCGCCTCGCGGCCAAGGATCTCGGCGTTATCCAGACTCTATGAGGGTGTCTCACGTCTGTGATGTCTGGTTGCTATGATGATTGCCGAACATACGCACGATGACGAACTCGGCGGATCATTGATCGCCGGGGCGCGCTCGAGCCCGTCCCGGCGATCAACGGCCCCGAAGGAGGTCTTATCCCGGAGCTTTACTTCACCGATCTGGCCTCCCTTCATAAGCTTGTCCTAGCAGCGGCTCCGGCAGGACGATGGTCCCGGTTCACGCAACACTCTGAGCTCTCCAGCGCATCTATCGCGCAGCCTGCCTGCTTGAGCTCGGATCGTAAATTCTCCCAGCCTTGATGCCGATCAAGGGGGCTCGCGGCCTTCTTCGCTATCAAACCGTGATGATCGAGAACTCAGCCTGCCCAACGTGGCGCGGCGTGGGCGAGCCCTACTGGTCGCGACCGGCTATCGAGGTGATGCACGAATGCCGCTCTCGGCCTACCCGGCTGACTTCGACCGAGGCGCGCAACGCGCTCTCGCGCCACGGGCCAAACACGTTCGCCGATCATCGGCGAGAACAAGCGCTGGCGGTGTTGCGGCAGTTTCGCAATCCGCTGGTTCTGATCCGGATCGTCGCGGCGATCGTTTCCGTTGTTATCGGTGAAGGCCGCGAGGCCGTCATCATCGGAGCAATCATCCTAGCGAGTTGCGGTCTCGGCTTCAGTCAGGAATACAGCGCGTCTCGCGCGGTCGGCGCGTTGAAGCAGCGCATCACGATCGCCTATGCCCTGGTCTCGGAATGGTCGAAGAGGCTCTTCTTCGAGCACGACCGGCACCACCCCGGACCACGCCGGCGCGCAAGGCATGGCCGAGCGACAGTCCCGGGCCTGATTGAGGATGCCCGTTCAGCTGGTCACCGACAGGGTGCGTTGCCCTTATCGGCTGGACCGGAAATGGGGGCGACGGAGGCGCACCGAAGGTGAGCGGAATTTTCGCGACAATTGCGCGGCGCTTCACCCCGTTTGAGCCGATGGCCGACGCGATGCGCTCTGGCGAGAAGTTTCCCAGTTTTGTCCGGCGCGCCAGCGGCATGCATCAGGTCTATATCAGCGTGATCGCAATTTCGGTTGCCTTGGCCAACTTTATCCCCATCGACCTGCAGAGACGGGTCGTCGATGTGGCGATTGCCGACAAGAACGTGCGGGCGCTCCTGATGCTCGGCGGCCTGTATCTTGCGGCTATACTCCTGCATGCGGGGCTGAAATACGCACTGATCGTCTATCAGGGCTGGGTCGGAGAGAGCGTGGTGAAGACGGCCCGCGACCAACTCGCTCTCGTCGCCACGCAAAGGTCCGCGCGCGAGCACGCAAGGAGTGGTCAGACCGCCAGCATCATCGGCAACGAGATCGACTATGTTGGCGTATTTGTCGGCACCAGCATCTCTGAATGCGTAGTCAACGTCACGATCATGATCTCCGTCGTATCTTACATGATCTACATGCAGCCGGTGATCGCTCTGGTCAGCGGCGTGTCACTCCTGCCGCAGATCCTGCTTGCGCTTTACATGCAGAAGGACCTGAACACACTCGTGGAACGGCAGGTCGCGCTGGTCCGAAAGCTTGGCAACCAAGCAGTCAATTCCTTCGCCAGCCACTCGACGAAGCGCCGAGCAGCCTTTCGCACCATACGCACGATCTTCAGCAACCGCATTGAATTCTATTTGTTGAAATTCGGGCTGAAGACGTTGCTGAATATAGCCAACGCGATGGGGTCCCTGATGGTCCTGATCGTTGGCGGCTATCTTGTGATCCGCGGGCAGACGACGATCGGCACCGTCGTCGCCTTCATTTCGGGCTTCCAACGCTTGTCGGAACCCACGGGAGAACTTCTCGACTTCTATCGCGCGTATTGGCAAGCGAAAGTGCAATTCCGGATGATCGTCCAGTGGGTCGACGGCGCTCATCCCGCGCAAACCGGACATTCCGCGCACAGTCAGAATTGATCGATGATCTTGCCAGCCAGTAAAGCCACTAGGACAGCTTCAGGCGGAGCTGTCTCCTTGAGCACCGCTTCGCGTTGTACCGCTGGCTGGAGACGCCCCCGTGGGCGCCAGCTTCAGCTTGGCCATTTCATCCTCCGTAAGGTTCGAGCATGAGGTCGTGGGTGACGATCACGCGAACTGGGAAACCCGGCCGTATCGTCAGCGTTGGTGCAATCTGAAGCTGGCGCTCCACAATCTGTTGGCCGACCTGGCTGACGCTGTCGGAAGCGCCGCTGCGTAACGCCCGCACGATCTCACTCTCCTGACCAGACGAGCCTGCCTCGGCCCCAACACTGAGTATGGTCGAGAGCGCGGCCGCCTTGAAGAGTTCGCCCCAGTGGAAGTCCACACCATCCTCAAGGCCGGCATAGCCCTGAGTGTCCGCGCCTGGCTGGCGCTCCAGAACGATCGAATGCCCATTGGGGAAGATCAGTCTGCTCCAGACAAGCAGGACGCGACGCTGTCCGAAACCAACCCCGTTGTCATATTCGCCGATAATGCGGGTACCTTGCGGGATCAGGAGTGCCCGACCCGTTGGACTGTCGTAGACATTCTCCGTTACCTGCGCGGTGATCTGGCCGGGTAGATCTGACCGGATACCGGTGATGAGCGCGGCAGGGATGACGGCTCCGGCCTGAAGTACGTAGGGCGATGCCGGAGCCGTGACACGATCGCGCGCCACCGTGCGACGATCGGCGGCCGCATTCAGAAAGGCTAGCTGACGATCCTGCGCTGTCTGGCCGGTGATGCCGGAACCAGCAAGGTCCGACGTGTCGCCGTTGCCAGGCGCTTCTGTTGTCGTTGATGCGCCCGCCCCTGTCTGGAAAAAGACGCGCGACGTTCGTGCAGCCTCCTGTTCAGCCAAACGGCGTTGTTCGGCCTCGTCGACCGTGGGGGTCGCGATGGTTGGCGGCACCACGGGCTGCCCTTTGTTCTGGGCGTCGAGTATCGGCCGCCCGAGATCGCCGGGCAGCGGCGGCCCAAGGATCGGGCCGGTGTAGTCACGTGGCAGGCTGGCCAGGCCTTCGGCCGGCTGGCGATTTGAAGTCGAATAGAGTTCTTCGCCATGCGAGCCGGTATTGCGGGTCTGAAGCGCGTATATCAGCGCGCCGCCAATGCCGAGCGACGCAACGAAGGCGATGCCAGCGAGCACCTTACGCGACAGGCGGGTGACACGAGGCGCCTCGGCGCGAAGCCGCATGGACTGAGCGGCGATTTCGTTCTCGTTCATGACACGTGCCCTCCCCTCTGCCTTGGTGGGTTGGGAACTTTCGATGCTGTGCCAAAGCGTGACATCCACGGCAGTCGACCGGTTGCCGCCCCATCCCTACGTACGATCCTGACGGTCTGTTGCCGCTTGCCGCTGCCTAGACGAAGTTCAGCTGCGCCGAAGAGGCGGTCAACGATCAGGATGTTTGCGTAGACGCGGCTGTTGGCGATCTGGGCCTCGCCATCCGGACCAATGACAAAGATGGGTGGCATCTCGCCCTGCACGATCCCACGCGGAAACTCGACGTAGACGCGCCTGCCATCGTCGTAGACGGCGACCGGCCTCCATGCCGGAGCGTCCCCTCCGAGGCCATAGCGGTAGTTGCGCGTGGCAACATCCGGGATGATTGGCGTTGACGGAACGACCTGCTCCTTGCCGGTGCGCTGAGCCGGATAAGCCCAGGCCACGGCTGGCATGTAAGGCTTCTGATCCGCACGCAGCTCGATCATATAGCTGCGTCGATCGGTGGTGATGACGAGATTGGTGGAGATGTCCGCACGCGAGGGCTTCACCAGCACATGGACGCGCCGCGTAACTCCTGAGCCACTTTCGGTGTCGCCGATGATCCAGCGCGTAGTATCGCCCGCTGCGATGGGGCCGGTGCCAGTAAGGCTCTCACCCGGCTCGAGCGCGATATCTGTTATCTGCCCTGGCGCGGCATAGACCTGGTAGAGCGCCCCTTCGCTCCAAGGATATATCTGGATGGCGTTATAATAGCCCTCGCGCCGCGGCTGGACGCGAGCGGCTGCGTTGGCGTTCTCGACGCGCGCCTCAGGCGTATTGGCTTCGGCGCCACCCCGTGTCGGCGACCAGCTCGGCGGGACATGCAACGGTTTCGGCTTCCCATCAGTCGCGACAGCCGGGACCGTTGGCAAAGGCGGCACGAAGGCATCGTAGTCAATCTGCGGCGGCTTCTGAGACGTGGCACAGCCTCCGAGCATGGCCCCCGAAACCAAAACCGCCGCGCATGCGTATCCATGAAAGGCAGGAGTGGTCAAAACGCGCAATGCCAGCTTCATTGGGTCATCTCCCGCGACCAGTTGATGGCGTTGACGTAGATGCCGAGCGGATTGGCCCGAAGCCGTTCGGCATCGTTTGGCGGCTGGACCACGATTGTCAGGATCGCGGTCCAGTGCTCTGTGGTAGAGAGCTGGCCGCTTTCGTAATGACGCTCGGTCCAGGCGACGCGGAAGGAAGCCGCAGAAGCGCGGATGACCGAGGACACTTCGACCGCGACCTGCTGCTTGCCGATCTTGGCGAACGGTTCGTTGGCGCGGGCATAGTCGTTGAGCGCCGCAGCACCTTGGTCGGTCGTCCATTCATAGGCGCGTAGCCAGTTCTGGCGCACGATGATCGGATCGGCCGGGATTGATCGGACCTGTTCGACGAAGCGGGCGAGATGCCATGCTATTTGCGGATCGGTAGGCTTATAGTCGGTGGTCGCAGGCGCGACCGTCTGCGCCTGCCCGAGAGTATCGACTTGCACGACCCATGGCACGACCGTGCCTCGGCTCGACTGCCAGACGAGGGAGCCGACAAGGCCAGCCGACAGGATCAGCGATCCGAAGGCCATGATGCGCCAGTTCCTCGCCTGCACGCGGGCCGAACCGATGCGCTCGTCCCAAACCTGCGCTGCCTTCTGGTAAGGCGTCTCCGGTTGAGGTGTCTTACCGTAGTGAACGGCGGGTCGTCTGAAGATGTTCATGGATCACTTGCCTTCAGAAAGAGAAATGGAGTTTCCGCTGCCGTGGGCCTCGCCGGAGCGCACGGCATGGGCAGTGGCCTGGACACCATGAGACAGGCGCTGGGATCGCTGCATGCGTTTGGCCCAGGCAGGCGGGCCTTGTGCTGCGCTGCTGGCTTGGCCAGCGCGACCAAACGATGGATCGTTGGCAGGCTCGCCCGCCTCTCCCACAGTCCCTAGTGTCGATGAACCACCGGTCGCTTCGACGGCGGAACTGACGCCGGAGGCAAAGCTCAACTTCATTGATTGACTGGCGCGCGCCGCAGCACGCTTGAGTGGCGAGGCTGCGCCGGACATAGCAGCGCCTACGACGCCACCTAGACCTGAGGCGACGCCACCGGCGCCGGTCTGGCCGGCCGACCCGAGGGCATAAGCGGTCGAAGCGCCTCCCGCGAAAAATGAGCCGCTCCTAGCCGCTCCGGAGAAAGCGGTGGCTCCTCCACGTGCTGCAAGGCCCGCAGCGCCGCCGGCGACGAGCGCCGTGCCGCCAGCGGCGAGGCCCGTGCCAACCGCGGCGCCGGCACCAAGCTGCGGTCCGCCCGAGACCAGACCATTGGCAATGCCAGGGCCGAAGATGCCGAGACCGAGCAGCGACAGTGCCGCCAGCACGATCGCCATGGCTTGATCGATGGTAGGATTCTCGCCACCGAAACCTTGGGTGAATTCGCTGAAGAGCGTCGAGCCGATGCCGATCACGACGGCAAGAACAAGTACCTTGATACCGGACGAAATGACGTTGCCGAGCACGCGTTCAGCCATGAAGGCCGTCTTGCCGAAGAGGCCGAACGGGATCAGGACGAAGCCTGCCAGCGTCGACAGCTTGAATTCGATCAGCGTGACGAAGAGCTGCACAGCCAGAATGAAGAAGGCAAGCAGGACAAGCGCCCATGCGAAAAGCAGGCAAGCGATCTGAATGAAATTTTCGAAGAAAGACACATAGCCCATCAGCCCCGAGATGGCCTCGAGTAACGGTCGTCCAGCGTCGAGCCCGGTCTGCGCCACCTTGCCAGGCCGCAGCAGGTCCTGGACTGTGAATCCGGTGCCGCTTGCCTTGAGGCCGAGGCCGGAGAAGCTTTCGAAGACGATCCGGGCAAGACTGTTCCAGTTGGAAATCAGGTAAGCGAAGACGCCCACGAACAGCGTCTTCTTGACGAGCCGCGCGAGGATGTCGTCGTCGGCGCCCCAACTCCAAAAGAGGGCCGCGAGCGTCACATCAATGACGATCAGGGTGGTGGCGACGAACGCGACTTCGCCGCCGAGCAAGCCGAAGCCACTGTCTATGTAACGCGTAAACGTGCCGAGGAATTGGTCGATAATGCCGGTGCTGCCCATGCCTATCGAGCCCCCGGCGAGTTCGCATCCGGCGACGGCAGGGTGACCCGCTGTGAAGTCGAGCTCGCAAATGGCGCTTTGGAACCGAGGAAACGGTCGCGCTGCTCGCTCCACAGGCGCAAACAGCCGCTGTCGCGCAACGCACCCTCACCGAGCACCTGGCAACGGCGAAGACCCTCGCGGAGCGGGCTCTGCGACGTCGCCGGCGCCTCGAGCACTGCTGCCTCAGGCTTGTCCTCCTTCCGGGTCATCTCGACAACTGTCGCGGCGACTGCGATGGCAACGAAGATGACGGCGATGGTGCGAGCAAGGGTCTTGCCATCCACTGTCGTGATCCTCAGCGGTTGAACATTGAGGCATTGCCGGCCTGGTAACCGGAGCCGGGGGCGAGGAAGCGGCGGCGCTGCACGCGACCCTGTTCCGCAGCAGCCGCACGTTCGGCTTCTGTCAGCGCCTGGGCACGACCGTTGGCAGCGACGACGGCGGTTAGGTCGGTGAGTTGCTGGGCCTGGAGTGCGAGAAGCTGGTTGCCGGCCTGCGTCGCCTGCAGCGCGCCGGTCGCGGATTGGCTGGCGCCGACCAGCGCCGACATTTGGGAGCGATTGGTCTCGATATTGCCGGCGACGCCGGCCTGCACGCGCATGGCATCCTGGAGGCCGCCAACCGTGTTTTGCCAGCGCGAGCGGGCATCCGCGACAAGCTGCTGATCGGAAGAGGAGAGTGAAACCGAGCCGTATTGCTGCTCAAAGATCTTGTCGACCTCTTGGACGTCAAAGGCGATGTTTTGCGCTTCACCGAGGAGCTGCTGCGTTCGCTGTAGCGATTGCTGCAATTGCTGGAGGGAGGAAAACGGCAGGCTTGCAAGGTTGCGAGCCTGGTTGATCAGCATCTGCGCTTCATTCTGAAGCGATGTGATCTGGTTGGTGATCTGCTGAAGCGACCGTGCTGCCGTCAGCACATTTTGCGCATAGTTCGAGGGATCAAACACGATGAACGCATGCGCCGGTGCAACCACTATCGGCGACACCAAGAGCGGCGGAGCGAGCATTGCCGTGGCCAGTGCGAAGGCGTGCGAGCGGATGCGAAAGGCATTCATGATTGGGGCTCCTTTTCGGCTCGTGGGATGGGAGTGGGCAGGTCGGGAATGAGGTCAGCGGCCCAGCCGGCGTTTCGGGCCCGCAGCCAGGCGGCGAGGAAACCGTCGCGACCGTGCTCGGCAACCATGCTGGCGATCAAAGCCTGATCGGTCTTGGAGGATGCTGCGCAGAGCGCGAGACCGATCTCCGACAGGCCGAGTTCAAACAGACGGTTGCCGCGCCGTGACTGGCAGTAGTAATCGCGTTTGGGCGTCGCGCGCGCCAGGATCTCAATCTGGCGGTCGTTGAGGCCAAAGCGACGATAGATTGCTGTGATCTGCGGCTCGATTGCGCGTTCGTTCGGCAAGAGCAGCCTGGTCGGGCAGCTCTCGATAATCGCCGGTGCGATCCCCGAATTGTCGATGTCGGAAAGCGACTGGGTGGCAAAGACCACGCTGGCGTTCTTCTTGCGCAGCGTCTTCAACCACTCGCGAAGCTGGGTCGCGAAGCCTTCATCATCGAGCGCCAGCCAGCCCTCGTCGATGATGAGCAATGACGGCCGCCCGTCGAGCCGGTCACCAATGCGGTGGAACAAATAAGATAGAACGGCCGGCGCTGCGCCGGTGCCAACGAGGCCCTCGATCTCGAACGCCTGCACGGATGCCTTGCCGAGGTGCTCGGCCTCGGAATCGAGCAGGCGGCCGTACGGGCCTCCGATGCAATAGGACTGGAGCGCTTGTTTCAGATCGTTCGCCTGAAGCAGTACGCAAAGGCCGGTGATGGTGCGCTCCTCGACCGGTGCCGAGGCGAGCGATGTCAGTGCGGTCCAGATGTGCTCCTTGACATCCGGGGTGACCGGGATGCCTTCGCGCGCAAGGATCGCAAGAACCCAGTCGGCCGCCCAGGCGCGCTCATAGGTGTCCTGTATGCGTGCGAGCGGTTGGAGCGAGACGGAGGCTTCGCTGCCTTCGGTGAGCCCACCCCCAAGGTCGTGCCAGTCTCCGCCCATGGCGAGCGCTGCGGCACGGATCGAGCCGCCGAAGTCGAAGGCGAAAACCTGCGAGCGCGCATAGCGGCGAAACTGCAAGGCCATCAGCGCGAGCAACACCGACTTGCCCGCGCCCGTGGGGCCGACGACGAGGGTGTGGCCGACGTCGTCGACGTGGAGGGACAACCGGAACGGGGTCGAGCCTTCGGTCTTGCCGTAAAGCAAGGGAGGGCTACCCAAATGCTCGTCCCGTTCCGGCCCGGCCCACACGGCAGAGAGGGGGATCATGTGGGCAAGATTTAGCGTCGAGATCGGCGGCTGGCGGACATTGGCGTAGGCATGCCCTGGCAACGAGCCCAGCCAGGCGTCGACTGCATTGACGGTTTCGACGATTGCCGTGAAGTCGCGCCCCTGGACGACTTTCTCGACCAGGCGCAGTTTCTCATCCGCAAGACGCGGGTCGGCATCCCAGACCGCGATAGTCGCGGTGACATAGGCCATGCCCGAGACGTCAGCGCCGAGTTCCTGTAATGCCATGTCGGCGTCGGCCGCCTTGTTGGCGGCGTCCGTGTCCACGAGCACGGACGCCTCGTTTGTCATGACCTCCTTCAGGATCGCGGCGATGCTCTTCCTTTTGGCAAACCATTGCCGCCGGATCTTCGTCAGCAGCTTGGCAGCGTCGACCTTGTCGAGCAGGATCGCGCGCGTTGCCCATCGATAGGGAAAGGCTAGCCGATTGAGATCATCGAGCAGGCCTGGTGTCGTCACGGCCGGGAACCCGACGATGGTGAGCACGCGCAGATGCTGGTCGCCAAGGCGCGGCTCAAGCCCGCCGGTCAATGGCTGGTCGGCCAGCAGCGCATCGAGATAGATTGGCGTCTCCGGAACGCGCACCCTATGGCGCTTCGTGGAGACAGTCGAATGCAGGTAGGTCAGCGTCTGGCTGTCATCGAGCCACTGGCATTCCGGCATGAAGCCGTCGAGCAGAGAAAGCACGCGCTCCGTGCGGTCGACAAAGGCGCGCAGGGTTTCGTGCGCGTCCACGTCCGAATGTTCGCGGCCCTCGTAAAGCCATCTCTCCGCGCGAGCGATATCCTCGGCCGGCGGCAGATAGACGAACGTGAGGAAGTAAGTCGACACGAAGTGGATCCCCTCCTCCTCGAAGTCGGCTTTGCGCTCGGCATCCACCAAGCCTGAAGCAGGGTCGGGAAACTGGCTGTCGGGATAGGTCGCTGCCTCATGCCGCTGTGCCTCGACGAAGATGCTCCAACCGGAGCCTAGACGACGAAAGGCGTTGTTGATGCGGGAGGACACCGCGACCAGCTCCGCTGCGACAGCGGAATCGAGATCCGGTCCGCGAAACTTCGCCGTGCGCTGAAAACTCCCATCCTTGTTGAGCACTACTCCTTTCGTGACGAGCGCGGCCCAAGGCAGGTAGTCAGCAAGGCGGCTGGCGGTGCGGCGGAATTCGGCAAGGTTCATCATCGCCGCGGCCTCAAACCGATAGATGGCCGGGGATGCGCAGATGCCGACGGCCGACTTCCACGAACAGCGGATCGCGTTTCGCGGCCCATACGGCCGTGAAATGGCCGAGCACCCAGAGGACAAGACCGACCAGCCAGAGGCGGAGGCCGAGGCCAACCGCGCCTGCCAGCGTGCCGTTCAAAATTGCTATTGAACGCGGCGCGCCTGCGAGCAGGATGTGCTCGGTCAATGCTCTGTGGACGGGAACGGTGAACCCCGGTACCGCATCGAGCTGCTCGAAGGCCATCAGATCAGTGCTCCGCCGCCGAATGAGAAGAACGACAGAAAGAAGCTGGACGCCGCGAAGGCGATCGACAGGCCGAAGACGATCTGGATCAGCCGCCTGAACCCCCCGGAGGTATCGCCAAAGGCAAGTGTCAGCCCGGTCACAATGATGATGATGACGGCAATGATCTTGGAGACCGGGCCTTCGATCGACTGAAGGATCCTCTCCAGCGGTTGCTCCCAGGGCATCGACGAGCCGGCCGCATTGGCGGCCGAGGCGCACATCAGACTGATGGCGAGCGTCGTGGCGGCAGTAGCCGCATAACTGTAGTCGCGCGAAAACGTGCGGATCATGAATTGTCTCCTGTGTCGTTCGGGGTGGCTTGGGAGGTGCGATAGTCGCCGTCGGGGCCAAGCCCTTCGACGCGCGTGAGTTCGGTGAGCCTGCGCGCGGACCCGCGTCCGGATAGAACAGCGACGAGGTCGATGGTTTCCGCAATCAGCGCGCGCGGGACGGTGACGACGGCTTCCTGGATAAGTTGCTCGAGACGGCGCAGGGCACCGATCCCGGAGCCGGCATGAATGGTGCCGATGCCACCGGGGTGCCCGGTGCCCCATGCCTTCAGAAGGTCGAGGGCTTCCGAGCCGCGCACCTCGCCGATGGGAATACGGTCGGGGCGCAGGCGAAGCGAGGATCGGACGAGATCGGCGAGCGTAGCGACACCATCCTTGGTCCGCATGACGACAAGGTTGGGCGCGGAGCATTGCAGCTCGCGCGTGTCCTCGATGATGACGACACGATCCGCCCCCTTCGCCACTTCGGCGAGCAGGGCGTTGGTCAACGTCGTCTTGCCGGTGGAAGTGCCGCCGGCAACGAGAATGTTTGCACGGGCTGCGACAGCGGCAAGCAGAGTCACGGCCTGGTTCGCGGTCATGATGCCCGCCGCCACGTAGTCGTCCAACGTGAAGACAGCGACGGCAGGTTTGCGGATTGCGAAGGCAGGTGCTGCAACGACTGGCGGCAGCAGCCCTTCGAAACGTTCGCCGGTTTCCGGTAATTCGGCCGACACGCGCGGAGAACGAGGATGTACCTCCGCCCCGACGTGATGGGCGACCAAGCGCACAATGCGTTCGCCATCGGCGGCCGACAGCACCTCCCCCGTATCGGCCAGACCTTCGGCGAGCTGATCAATCCAGATTCGGCCATCCGGGTTCAGCATCACTTCGACGATTGCGGGATCGTCCAGCAACCGTGTGATGGCGGCTCCGAGCGCTGTGCGCAGCATGCGCGAACTGCGCGTACGCGCTTCTGTGTTGTTGTGCGAAACCGCCATCTGGTCCCCATTTTGTTTGTCGGGAACTGGTCAGGCGGTCCCCGGTCGGGGATGATTAAAAGAGCCGGATGCTGGATCGCTTCAACAAGTATATCGAGGCGTAGTAGTGTGGCGTGTAAATACAGGAGAAGGACGGTGCCGCCGTTGCCTTCCTTCGATTCGAGAACGGCTTCGCAGATCGAATCATCGAACCTCAGAAGTGGCGATAGACAGCATCAGCGACAGGATGATCATCGGCAACGTCGGCGCCGACGTCGTCGGCATGATTGTCATACTCGTCACCTGATCATCTTCGTCGTCGTCGCCGATCAAGATCCTGATTGCTCCTTGACGATTCCAAGCTGGCTTTCGCCGCTGCGGGCTTAGCCAGCGATGGCTCTATCCGTCTGTCGGCATGGCCCAAACCGAGACTCGGGGTTCGGGGGCGCAGGCAACAGAGCGCCCCCTGCTCTTTGAATAGCCTATTGCACAATACCCTAACAATGGTGCAACATAATAACCTAATAAGTGCGCGTCATAAAACCCTAATAGGAATGCAGCGCAAACCCCTAATGAGCGCGACACAAAAACCTAAGGACCAGGCAAGATGGCACCGCCCCATCAGAAGTTGGCCGAGTCGCTCGCCGCGCTTAAGGAACTGCAGGATCAGCAGACCGTCGCTATCCGCTCCAGCGATCTCTCACGCACCCATCGCGAACGGCTCCTCAAAGGAGGCTTCCTGCAAGAAGTCATGAAGGGCTGGTACATCTCGGCCAATCCCCATCAGCGTAAGGGCGAGACGACAGGCTGGTTCGCCTCATTTTGGGATTTTTGCGCCAACTATTTGAATGATCGCTTCGGCAAAGACTGGTGCATCGCCCCCGAACCGTCCCTCTCCTTCCATGCCGGCAATCGTACGGTCCCGGGGCAATTGCTGGTGCGATCTCCCGCCGGAGGCAACAAGCCCACCACGCTTTTGCACGGCACCTCGATTTTCGACATGCGAGCCAGCATGCCGGTTGCTCGCGATATTGTTGAGACAGACGGCCTTCGTCTCTACGCCTTGCCGGCGGCGCTCGTCGAAGCCTCACCCGCATTCTTCACGCAAAAACCGACCGACGGGCGGACGGCATTGGCGATGTTCTCGGATGCCTCTGAAATTCTCACGCGCCTGCTCGAAGGAGGTCACAGCACGATTGCTGGCCGCCTCGCCGGTGCTTTTCGTAACATCGGCCGCGAGCGCATCGCAGATGACATTGTCCGCGGCATGCAGGCCGCCGGCTACACGGTTCGCGAAACCGACCCATTCGATACACGGGTGCAGTTGTCCCTGCCGCGCCGCGAGACGTCACCCTATGCCGGACGGATCAGACTGATGTGGCAAGAAATGCGCGGCGCGGCCATTAGGAATTTTCCAGAGGCGCCCGGACGCCCGAATGACGTCGATGGCTATCTTCAGCACGTCGATGACGTCTATGCCACCGATGCCTATCATTCGCTCTCGATCGAAGGTTACCGGGTCAGCCCCGAACTGATGGATCGTGTGCGCAGCGGCACCTGGAACCCCGACGGGAATGCGCAGGACGGCGATCACCGCGACGCGCTCGCGGCGCGCGGTTACTACCAGGCTTTCGAAGCGGTCAAACAGAGCGTGGCGTCTGTACTTGCCAATCAAAACCCTGGCCGCGTCGTCGATGACGATCATGGAGGGTGGTACCGCGAGCTATTCGCCCCCAGCGTGACCGTGGGTATCGTCAAACCTGGCGATCTCGCGGGCTACCGCAGCGAGCGCGTGTTCATCCGCAATTCCATGCCTGTTCCGCTGCCGCCCAATGCCGTGCGGGACACGATGCCTGTCTTTTTTGAGATTCTCGAGGCAGAGGAGCACCCAGCGGTGCGTGTCGTCCTCGGGCATTTCATCTTTGTCTATATCCACCCCTACATGGACGGGAATGGTCGCATGGGGAGGTTCTTGATGAATGTCATGATGGCGGCTGGCGGTTATCCCTGGACTGTCATTCCGGTGCAGCTCCGCGCCCACTACATGGCCGCTCTCGAGCAGGCCAGTGTCCACCAAGATATCGTTCCGTTCAGTCGTTTTCTCGGCGAATTGGCTCGCAAAGGATTGTCGGGGGAGACAACCGCGACACTCCCGGCCGGTTAAGCGACCGCAACCACAGATACGGCAGGCAAAAACGTCTACCGCTCTGGCAGTTCGCCGTCATGGCGCAATGAGCAAGCCGTTGATGCGAACAGGAGGCTGCTATCCGGCAGGGGATTGGCATTCCGTTATCTTCAGCCGGGTTGATATCCTCGGAAATCTTCTGCCGCAGCTTCGGCACCCTCGCCAGGCGCCGTCCCAGCGCCGTGACGAAGGCTTCGTAACGTTCGGCGGCCTTGGCACGCGCGGCCACCCTCGCCAGGCGCCGTCCCAGCGCCGTGACGAAGGCTTCGTAACGTTCGGCGGCCTTGGCACGCGCGGCCTGGGCCCTGGAGAAAGGCGGTCCCGGTTTCGCCTTGCTTCGCCTGATGACGACACGGCTGCGCTTGCCGCGCTTCCTGGTTGGGGAATAGCACTGCGTATTGAGACACGTTATGAGCCCCATACGCGATTGCGTATATCTCAGGTTTATACGGATTCACGTATTTGTAATTTTTATACGCGCTCGCGTATATTGACGAATTATACGCGAGCGCGTATATTAAACCTGGAGGCTTATCATGACCGACCAGATCGCCCGCAACGAAAAGCAACTCGGTGCCATCCTGCGTCGCGCCCGCAGGCAGGCCGCCCTCACGCAAGAGACGCTCGGCAGCCAGATCCACCTGCGCCAGGCCACGGTGTCCCGTCTTGAAGCCGGCGAACCAGCGGTGCAGCTCAGCACGTTGATGGCCGTTCTCTCGGCCCTCGGCCTTGAGCTCATGGTTCGTCCACGCAGCAAAGGCAGCGCCGCTGAGATCGAGGACCTGTTCTGATGGCACGCCGGCCGGCTCACACGCCGCTGAATGTCTTCCTGAACGGACGCCTGGTGGGCGTGCTGCGCAGAGAATCAACAGGCGCCGTAGACTTCCAATACGCCCGCCAATGGCTGGACTGGCGTGGCACTTTCCCGGTCTCGCTCTCCCTTCCCTTGCGGGAGGACCGCTATATCGGCGCGCCTGTGATCAACGTCTTCGACAACCTGCTTCCTGACAGTGACGCCATCCGCAAGCGCGTTGCCGAACGCGTCGGTGCGGCTGGTACTGACGCCTACAGCATGCTCGCCGCCCTCGGCCATGACTGCGTCGGCGCGCTGCAGTTCCTGCCCGACGGCCTCGATCCCGGCAATCCTGGCAGCAGCGACGGCAAGCAAGTCAGCAAAAAGGACATCGCCGGAATAATCGAAAACCTTGCTGCCGCTCCTCTCGGCCTCGGCAAGGATGAGGATTTCCGCATCTCGATTGCAGGGGCCCAGGAAAAGACGGCGCTGCTACGCAAGGACGGGCGCTGGTTCAAGCCGGTCGGCACGGCGGCGACCACCCACATCCTGAAACCGCAGATCGGCAGGTTGCCGAATGGCATCGACCTCTGCAATAGCGTTGAGAACGAGTATCTGTGCCTTAAGCTGCTCGAGGCGTTCGGCGTTCCTGCCGCCAAGACAGAGATATCTGATTTCGGGGAGCGCCGAACGCTTATCGTCGAGCGCTTCGACCGGCTGTGGGCTCGCGACGGCCGCCTCCTGCGCCTGCCGCAGGAGGATGTCTGTCAAGCGCTGTCGGTGCCGCCGACGCGCAAATATCAGTCCGATGGCGGTCCCGGCATCGCTGAGATCGTCGAGCTTCTGAAGGGCAGCGACACGCCTGAAGAAGATATCGGTACCTTCTTGCGCGCCTGCGTTTTGTTCTGGCTGATTGGCGCGACCGACGGCCACGCCAAGAACTTCAGTATCTTCCTCGGTCCTGGCGGGCGGTTCCGCATGACGCCCCTCTACGACGTACTGAGCGCGCAGCCGAGCCTTGATGCCGGACAGATCCCCCGCAAGAAATTCAAGTTGGCAATGTCAGTCGGCAAGAGCCGGCACTATTCGGTGCATGAGATTGTGCCCCGCCACTTCGCGCAAACCGCTGCGATCGCTGGCGTGGGCATCCCTGTCATGCGCCGAATTTTCGAAGACATTGCCGGAAACGCTCAGAAGCAGGCTGACACCGTGATCTCCTCATTACCGCATGGCTTTCCTGGACAGGTTGTCGACTCACTCAGGTCGGCCATAGGCAGGCGTGCGATGCTTCTTGCTGATGCAAATTGATCCGAGCTCAAGAGACAGCAATAGCCATTCGCCTACATGAACATCGCCAATTCGGCTGGCATGCCATCGGAAGGAGGTGGGGCGGCGCTGGAAAGACGCCTATGGGAAGGACTCGGACCAGATCATCGAACATTCCAGTATGGCGGATGCTTGGAAGGGTGGCGGTCCCGTGATCGGCGGCGGCACCCAAGAAGCAGGCACGATCTACGTTCCGTGGTGTCAAGATTGCCCGTTTGAAGGAGGCTGGAAGGGACCGCCTCGGCCAACGCGAGACCAGGCTCAGGCTGACGCGGATGCTCACAATGCGAGTAATCCCGGTCATAGGGCGGATGTGTTCTGACGCCAAAACATCGGGCGGGTGGCTAGATAACTGCGCCATCCATCGACGTTAAGTCGTCTCCTCAAGCTCATCGTAGCCCCGCGGCCGAGGGTGTCGCTCATAATCGACGGGTGGCATAAGCATAACCTCGGCTTCGGTTCGGCCGTACTCGCGGCCGATCTGAAATACTACGTAGATGACACCGAGGCCGAGCAGAAATCTGAGCATGGTTTCCTCCCTTGCCAGGAGGAAACAACAAGGGCGCGGATTTAGTTCCTGCCCTGCTTTCCCTATCGCGCACAGCGGGCGGCATTACCCGGCTTGTCGACCGGTTCTTTCAAAACCTGGGGCTCGCGCCGACAATGATAACTGCCGCACCCACCTCAATCCGGTCATCGACCGCGCAGTGAACGGGCGCCTATTCGACAACCCTTACGAAAACCTCTTGGCCATCCATACGCTCAATCGAATGGACGAACATCTTTCCAGAGCCGAGTCTGAAAACGCATATCCGAAATGGCTCGACGGCAAAGCCGACTACGAAGACGAATGCGGCCAGGACGACTCCGTTGAATGTGAAGGGCGGAGCGCCGAGAAGATCGTGGAAGACTATTTCAATGGCCCGATGAATATGCACGAGCCTTCCACCGCAACCGCGCCGGGAATGCAAATCGGACAAGATGAGTACGGTCGGCCGATTTACAGCCCGCCCGTAGAGCGCGCCTATTGTAGCACCGCTCAATCAGGGCGGTTCAAGTTCAATCAGGTTGGCATCATCATCGGATATCGGTTGAACAAGCACCCGCTTAACGGCGACGACACATGGGTCGACCGGAAGAGCAACAAGTATCCAGACAATACTGTCCATCCTCGGCAGGTGAAGCTGAAGGATCATCGTTTGCGTGACGAAGGCCGCACGTATGCTGATGACCTCGCTCAACCAGCGAACGACAATTTTGCAGAACGGGCGACCATTGCATGGATCAAGCAGCGAATGGCGCCGGGCCATTTCGATGCCGTATACGACGCTACAGCAGGCAAGGCTTTGGAGCGATCGGGCGTGCCGCTGGATTCAACTGCAAGCAGGCGGATGCCGTGGGCAAGGACCGAGTTAGATGCGACATCCTAATCGCTGCCCGTCTCCTTGAAGACTACGACAAGGCCGGGTGAACCTAAATCGCCGGCTTAGAATCTACTTAGTGAGGGGATGAATTTCATCCCACCACGTTCAGCGCTGCCCCCAGGTCGGCGCTCGCCGGCAGCGTCGCCAGCGCGCCGGCAACCCCGTCATTGGCTCAGTGGGCCAGGCGCGGGACGCCACGGGCTGGCACCGAGTACGCGCCAGATGCTTCAACGGTGTAGGGACAGCGGCCAGCAAAAACGCGCGCTGGCGAGGCTCCTATCGCCGCCCCCTTAAGATCACCAAAGGCGGCTATTAAGCAAACTAGCCGACGCAGGCCTCATCGATTTAGGGTAGCGGGATCGGCTTGTCACTGAGTGTGCGCAAGTAGGCGATCAGGTTGACCCGTTCAGTCTCGTCGGGAACACCAGGCATCTCCATGTAAACGCCCGGCGTAGTGACCATGGGCTCAAGCAGATATTTGTTCAGGTCCTCGTACGTCCACACGCCTTCCCAGCCCAGCAAGGTGTCGGAGTAACGCATTTTTGCCATAGAGGCCTTATCGCGGCCGACGACGCTCCACAAGTTCGGCCCCGTCTTGGTCCCTCCCTGTGGCTCGACATTGTGGCAACCGGCACACAGGTGGCTGAAGGAGGTTCGGCCTTTCTCGACATCGGCAGTAGCCAACTTCATCGAGATCGGAGCTGGCGTCGGCAAGACGACGCCGTGCGACATGAGATAGTCAGCGATTTCGCGTAGCCCCTTGAATTTTGCCAGATGGAGCGGTGTCTTGCCGTCCTTTGTCTTCGCATTCACGTCCGCGCCGGCCTCGACCAGTGCCTTCACGCAATCGAAGCAACCGAGATTGACCGCGATGTGGATAGCGTTTTCGCGGCTGCGCTTCGAATTTGGATTTGCGCCCCCGTCCAGCAACAGATTGATCAAGTCGATCCTGCGTTTTGCCAAAGCCGGCATGAGGGCAGGACCCAAAAGCGGTGTCGGGGCGGCGTTGACGTCGGCACCGCGTTCAATGAGCATTTTTGCCGCTGCAAAATGCCCACCCTTGACCGCAAGATAGAGTGGTGTCGCTTTCCCATCGCTCTCGTCAACGCCGGCACCTGCGTCGAGCGCTGCCGTAATCGCCGCGACATCGCCCTTCGTTGCGGCGTCGTGGATGGCGGCGGCATACGATGCAGTCGGAATGGGTACAAGCAGTAAGAGAATGAAAGGCAAAACGTCGCGCATTCGGCACCCCCTCTGGAGGTCGGCACGCTTCGAGAAGGGCAAAGTTAGTGCGAATACCTAATCGCGGCAAGGTATTTCAGTAACTGCTAACGGAACGGAAACTGCTCCCCGCTATTTGATTCAAATTCGAGTTGCGGGGCGTTTCCATGCGTAAGCGTGCTGGCGGGGGCCGGTTGAAGTTCATTCCGCCACTGATGCCGACGCTTGTCGGCAAGCCGCCGGAAGGTGATGGCTGGATCCATGAGGTGAAGTTCGATGGCTACCGCTCGCAGATCATCTTCGATGATGGCGAGGTTCAGATATTCACCCGCCGCGGCCGCGACTGGACTGCAAAATATCGCCACCTGGTCGAGACCGCCAAAGGGCTCAACGTTCAAAGCGCGATCATCGACGGCGAGATCATCGTCCTAAATGAGGCCGGCGTTTCCGACTTCGGCGAGCTGCGCAAAGCCATCACCCGCCGCCAGCACGACCTCTATTTCGTCGCCTTCGACCTCCTGCATCTCAACGGCCACGACTTGCGCGACATGCCGCTGGAGGACCGACGAGAGGTGCTGCAGGCGATGATCCCGGCGGGACAGCGGATCCAGTTCAGCGAGGCTCTGCCAGGCACAGGAGCGGCCGTCTTTCACCTGGTCGAGCAGGCAGGGCTAGAGGGTGTCGTCTCGAAGCGGAAGGACAGCAAATATCGCTCCGGACCGTCGACCAACTGGCTAAAGGCGAAATGCTACACGATCGATGAGTACGAGTTGCTAGGCGTCGAGCGGGAGGCTGGCAAGCCGGCGTTCGCGCTCATGGCAGAGCGTGGCACAGGGCGCTATGTCGGCAGCGCCTTCATCACCTTGAACCGGGAAATGCGCGAACGGCTTTGGCAGCGCGTCCAGGAGCACCCAGGGACGGCGCCGAAGGGCATGAAGCGGCCGGCGACACAATGGGTCAAGCCGGGACTGATCGGTCGTGTGAAGCATCTCCGGGGCGAGGATGACCTGCGGCATGCTTCGCTGCAGGACTTTCGTGAAGAGGATTAGCCTCTGTCCTGCCGGCGGCGTTGTAACGCGATATACGCGAGATATGTCTTTGCCGCGGCGTCGCATGCTCGGCGCGATGGCCCATTTGTGCGAAGCATGGTCACGGCCAGCCTCTTGGACAGGCCATATTTCTCGGCGAACGATTCCGGTCCATAGGGTTGGTCAGATACGTCTGCTACATCATCAAGCTGCATGTGATCTCCTGTGGCGAGTGCCCGCCGCTGTTCGATGACAGCAGGCACCCGCACACCACCGATGAAGGGACTCGCTCGGTGGCTGCAAGCAAATGCGCTGCCAAGGTGTTAGTTGCGCGTCTCAGCCAATTGCCTTGGCTGCCGGGACTTCAGTCTGAACAAGCGTTGAACTGCGTCAGAGGCGCTCGGCCGGCTACTATATTTCAGGTTCTGCTGATCCCGCCCGGAAAGGTGGCCGGCGCCGCTCGTGAGCAATGCCTGAAGACGCCGGCCGCGACGGTTCCGTTAGGCCCGCCGCATGGTGTTTGATGTCACTGCGAGATTGATCGCGTAGATGCTTGAGGTTTCTCTAGGGCGAAGCTGGACTAGAATCCAAATGTCGCCTGATTTCCTCCGGCGCTACGCCATCGTTGAACAGAACCAAAATCTGCTCTGCCAAACGCTCACGCGCTTCCTCGTCGCCAGAGATGCCCATCTCTTTCGCGTAGGCTTCCAAGAGTTTTCCGAGCGCAGCCAGTTGTTCGGGGTCGGCTATGCCCCAGAGGGTCCTCATCTCCGCATTTCCCTTGTTTGAGTAGGGCGAAAGCGTGATGAGCTCTTCCAAGCATCCGTAGCCATTTAGATCGGACGACAGGTGCATTGTACGCCGTTTACAGCTTGGCGCTATGCAAAATGATATACGAGGTTCAGCTTGATCATTGAACCTAACTCAGGAATATAATCCTCCCCGGTGCGGCGACCTCATTCCCGGAGATCGCCAAGACAATGAAATTTCCATTCACAGAGGATACGCTCGGCAAAAAGCTCGAGGCCGGTACTGGCATTTCGGTTGACTGCCTGACTTGCAAGCGCAATGCGGTGCTGGACGTCGCCGCGCTGGTCAAGCACTTAGGCCCGGATCATGGGGCGATGTATTGGGACCTGATCAAGGTGATCTATTGCCACGAATGCCGCCGCGCCGGCCGAGAGGATCGCAACCTGCAGTTCACGAACCATGCGGCGACGCCGAACAAGCGCAAGGGCTGGACGCCCTGTCCCTGACACGGGAGCGGCCCGGCAGGCTGGCGGGGTAGGCTAGCGAACGCCGGGCCTAACCGGTGGGAATCTCTCGGGGGCGAGAGAGCACCGGCTGACGATGAATATACGCCCCTGCTGCAATGATCGGCACACATCCGTAAGGACGAAGCGGATAGGTACCTATCCAGCAACGCATACAGTGGCCAACCCAGCTATGATCAGACAGGCGGCCATGCCTATGAAATCGCGGCGCAGATAGAACCAGATCGCGCTGGCGAGCATCAGAGCGGTGATGGCGGCGATGTAGAGAGGGACCAAAGGTGCCAATGAGGCCTGGAAATTGAACGAGGCTAAGTGCGCACTTCGCTTCCACGTTTGAGTGGCTGCGGTCAGGAACAAAAAAGCATAAGTAGATTCCCCCATTTGCCAGTTGGGTTTGCTGCCTGTGTGGCAACATCCTATCCATCGTGGTGGCAAGGCAAGCCTCGTAGGCCTGCTTCGGCGTCTCGGCGTTCGCAGCGCCGGTTAACAGCCCCAAGACAATCGAGAAACAGCCCGCTGCCTTCATCGGACTTATCGAGGTCGAGCGCGGAGCTGCAAACTGATTACCCCAAGCGCAAAGGTAACAGAGCCGAAGCCGAACGCGGTAACTGCAAGAGTTTCGTGGATCGCTGACTTCGCGGCGGCCAACGTCACGACCCCCATCAGCAATTCAAGCAACCCACGAGAATAATTAAAACTCCCATCGAAACACCCCCTTTTGTGCGAGAATGCAACGCAAGTATCGGCCCTGCAAGGGGAGCGGATTGACGATTTTCAGTGCCGGGCCGGAACAAAACTTTGTCGACCGCCGTTTTTGGGCCTAGCCGGATGCCTGTCCCCAAATTCTATCCGGTATCTCTGTGTCACAGGCCCGTTGCTACGCCGCCCTGGTAGCGGGCCATCTTTTCGCCTTTGCCGAAGAAGGCGCTAGAGCGCTTGGAACCCGAGATCAGTAAGGCACGTTCCTCCCTACGGGTCACACGTGACCTGAAAGGAGGAATCAAATGAACATCAAGATGCTCACAGTGGGCGCAATGGCGCTTGCAATGATGACTGGTTCAGCACTCGCCGCTGGTAACACGTCCGCGCTTGACGATCCGGCCAAGATGTCGCCGTTCTTCACCGATGCCGGCATGAAAACCTTGAAGTCGGAAAAGGATTTCATGACCGCATGGAAGGCCATGAAACCAGATGAACAGAAGGCGGTGTTGAAAGACTGCGGCGATACCACGCTCAACAAGTCGCATGCAGATTTCTGCGCGATGGCAAAGAAGATGGGCGGCTGAAACTAGCTGTCTGACAGAAGGCGGACTCTTTCTGTCCGCCTTCAGAGGGTACCCCAAAGGGCTTCTCCCCGCTCGGGCGTTTCAGCCATTTTGTTTCCGCAGCCTCACGCCGCCGCCACCGCCGTTTCTTAGGCGGTGCGTGCTATGGCGATCACCAGCACGGCGAATAGGCGAGGCCGATGGATCCAGCCCGAGAAGCAGATAGGGCGGATTCAAGCGGTCGTCGCAACACCAATTGTGTTCACTCACGACAG